>JALZAW010000261.1 GCA_030948155.1 Candidatus Dormiibacterota bacterium
GTGGACGAAGTTATTGACGGTCGCGGGCGCGGCTGCCGCCTCAAGCGCGAGCACGATGTCGCCGCGGGCGGTGTGGATGGTGGCGGTGTGCTTGGAGCCGGTGTCGATCGACATCTCCGGCGGGCGGGTGGCGCGCTTCATTCGAGCGCCCATCCTAACGAGAACCGGGCGGCGCTCCGTGGGCGCGATCATGCGTGGGCTGGACTCGCCTCTAGAATGAGGCGACCTGTCGCGGGCGGCTAGCTCAGCTGGGAGAGCGCCAGCTTGACATGCTGGAGGTCGGGGGTTCGAAACCCTCGCCGCCCACCAGGCCTCCGCTCCAGTTCGCCTACAGCAACTGCATTCTCACCTCCACTCCATCGTTAGGAGGTCTCCATATCATATGCAGGCGCTATAACATAGCGAAATGCTCCCAACGTCGCTGCTGCGTCTCGTCGAGGATTACCTCGCCGATTGCCGTGCCCGTGGCCTCTCGCCCAAGACCATTAAGGACGCCTACGCGTATCCCCTGCGCGACGTTCTGCTGCCGTGGTGCGAGAGGATCGGGATCATCGAGGTCACTGGGCTTGACGCTAGAGCGCTGAACCGGCTGACCTCGGAACTCTTGGAGCGGGGTGGCCGTCGCGGCCCCCTCTCGCGATACACGATCGACACCTACGTTCGCAACATCAACCTGTTCCTCGGCTGGTGCCGGCGGGAGGGCCTGCTTGACGGGACGGTCCGAGCGCAGGCGCCCAAGTTGCCACGGCGCGTGCTGGACGTCCTCTCCGCTCACGAGCTAGACCGCCTCGAGGATGTGGCTCGGTCGGAACGAGACAAGCTGATCGTACGGCTACTCGCCGACACTGGGATGCGCGCCGGCGAGTTGCTTCAGCTCCGCGAGGCTGACCTTGTCGACCAGGGCCGTGACCGATTCCTGAGACTGCGCGGCAAAGGGGCCAAGGAGAGGCTGGTGCCGGTCCAGCCGCAACTCTACCGGCGATTGCAACGTCTTGACCGGGCACGGCCATCGGACGCGCGAGGGGATACGATCTTCATTAGCCTGACACGCCGGCCCGGGGGGGCCTTCCAGCCGCTGACGATCTCGGGTCTCGATCAGCTAATACGAGGGTTGGGCGAGCGCGCCGGGCTGCAAAAGCGTGTGTACCCGCACCTTCTCCGACACTCCTTCGCGACCAGGATGCTCAACCGCGGCATGGACCCGATCACGCTGAGCCGGATCCTGGGGCACTCCTCGCTGGTCATGATCCAGCGAACCTATGCCCATCAATCGGCCGGCGACCTTAGCGAAGCGCTGATGCGTGCGCTGGCAGCGGATTGATGGGCGTTCTCGGCGAGTTGCTGACGCCACGCCGACGCTGCGATCAGGGCAGACGCTGGACTGTTCGATATAGTCGGAGAGTGGATAGTGATTCCGAAGCCATCCCATCTACATGGCGAGTGCGCGAACGGAAGGTTGACGACACCCGCCGCGCCCAGGTTTCCATCGCAGAAGTCGAGCTTCCGGATGGTGTCCGGTTCGAGCAGTGGGTTCTGCGCCTGCCCGCTGGTGCTGTAGTCGTTGTGCTCGACGCACAGGATCGAGTCCTCATGCTCCGGAGACACCGATTCGTACCAGACCGCTGGGTGTGGGAACTCCCGGGTGGCTACGTAGACGAGGGCGAGGACCCCAAGGTTACCGCCTCCCGAGAGGTCGAAGAGGAGACTGGCTGGCGCCCCGGCCCGCTACGTCAGCTGCTGTCGTTTCAGCCAATGCCAAGCGTGTTGGATGGTGAGACACACCTCTTTCTTGCGCGAGACGCACAGCACGCGTCAGAGCCGGACGTAAATGAACCGGGCGAGGTGGCGTGGATCCCTATCGACTCAGCACTGGGAATGATTGAGCGCCAAGAGATCCTGGGCAGCGCATCAGTGATCGGAATTCTTCACGTGCTGGCTACCCCAACTATTAGGGCGACGGCCGGTCCAACCTCAGCTACTGGCGGAGAGTAGGCGGCGGACCAAGTACCTCCCGCACCTGCTCGTTGAACCGGCACACCAACCGTTCCTTGGGATGCTGCGCCAGTCGTCTCTGTAGGTCTTCGAGGTAGCTCCGCGCGCGAGTAGAACGAAGACCTGCAGCCAGCTTGAGAGCCTGATAACCGGGCCCCTCGCAAGCCTGCTGCAAGTCACTGACCACCTGAGTGCTCGCCAAGAGCGCGAGGTTGAACTGGCGCCCTCGAACAAACCGATGATCCATGTCAAGGCTTCGAGTCGCCAGACGTTCAGCCTGGCGCATGTCATTCAGGTTCCCGCTGAAGTCGCCAAGGTCACGCCAACAGTGAGCAGCACGGGCGGCCAGGTAGGCTTCGTCGAAGTACTGAAGCCAGTCCGGCCGCGGCTTACCAGTAGAACGATCGAACGCCCTGTCAGCTTGGTGCAGAGCGACTTCGCAAAGTTGTCTTTCCCCTGCGCGGGCATGGCTGTGGGCTTCTGCCACACACGCCTCAGCCAGAAGAGGCCACACTCCAGCCCGCGTTGCGCTCTCTTGTGCCATCAGAGCCAACTTCATAGCCTTGCCGACCTCGCCGAGCCACAGGGCCTGCTGGCTCTGGCCTGCCAGCACCTCACCGGCGTACGCATCGTCGCCCGCTGCCGCCGCCAGACCCAGGGCCTCGCTGAGCCAATGTTCGGCTTCGTCCTGATGCCCGACGTCGTGTGCAGCCCACCCTGCCAATTGCGCGAGTTCGGCAGCGGCGACGTAGAACTCGCGATTCACCAGGGCGCCGCGGCGATTCCTACCGCGGCTCCGCAACATCGGCAGCACATGCCCTTCCAGATGAGGCGCCGCCAAGTAAAGGGCGCAGCCGCCACCGTAACGGTTGTCGAGGCCTCGGACCGTCCGAACGGTGTCCCTGGTCGCCTCAACGTCAGCGATCGATACCCGTGCGCTCGGTCGACCCCCATTGCCCGGCTCCCAGACAGAACGAAGCCCGCCAACCAAGCCGCCCGGCGGCGCCAGGGCTCTTGACGACTGTTGCGGAAGCCCTGTCGTCGCTGATTGTTGTGGCCCCAATCCCGCCCGTCGAATGGCGGCCCGCTCCTCGGCATCCACGAGGTGCAGCCGTATGGTTGCGAGACGGCCACGCAGGTCGTGTCGCAGAGGCTCCTCGGATCGCCAGCGGTCGCCGACTTGGTCTCCAGTCACCTTCGGTCGTCCGCAGGTGCTCGGCTTGCTGAGGTCCGGGTTCGATGGCTGTCGATTGCGCCTGTCGGCTGACCGAGGCGTAAGCGCACCTGCTTCAAGCTTCGGTCCAGCTCCGAGAGGCTGGTTGATCGAGGACCGGACAGCGTCTCCTGATCCTCGTCCTGTGACTCACCCCGGCCGGGCGTCGACGTTGCTTGCACTACCAACTGCTCCGCCACGCCGAGAAACTCAAGCATGAGTCCTCGAAGTTCACCAACTTCGTTGTCGAGACCGACGAGGTCGGTCCGGAGTGTCTCGAACTCCTGCTCGCCGCGGCTGGGCTCCCGGCCAATTCCAAGCTTCCCGTCAAGCGAGACGCCGGTGGCCTGGGCCGCGGCGAATGCGGCGTCAGCAGGAGGCATTACATCGCCTCTGCCCCAGGCGGAGATCGTCCGGTTCGCGTAGAGCCGCCCCACGAGGGGTTGGATTTTGCGGGCTAGAGCCAGAGCCTTGCCCGACCGGTCGATCGCCTCCGAGATGGCCTGAGCGACCACCTGCGCGATAGGCCCCGGTACGTCGGATTCAACGCGCATCGAGCAAAAGGTACAGCCGGGCTGCTGAAGACTCTTGACACTGCGCGCCGGCTAGGTATACTAGTCGCAGTCATGCTGCGAATTGGCAGTTATGCTGCCACCATCTCGTCTACACCATGTCGCAATTGATCGACCGCGGGGCATTCCGGCGCCTGCTGGGCGAACGGTGCCTTTCGGCCGAGGAGTTCCGACGGACAGTCGGCGTCTCGCCGACGACGATGGCGAAGGTCAACCGGGGAGAACCCGTCGCCGATGCAGTTTTCCGCCGGATCGTGCTGGGACTGCAGCAACACCCCGCTCTGCCGATGGCGCAGCAGCTACTGCCGGGGTCACGAGAGACGGGAATCCAGGATCCACCCAGTGGTGCCGTGCATGGGAGCACGGTCCAACTATCGCGTCCGGAGGCGGCCGCATGACCGACCTCTCCGTCGTTCACCTCATCTCGCTCCGCCCCACCGATCGCCGCCTGGACGCCCCCGACCCGGACAGCCAGAGTACGGTGGCCTTCCTCATCGGCGGCTTCGCGTGCGGCGGCTGCGGGCGGTGTCTAGACGCCTGGATTCCCGAGGGCGAGGTCGAGGCCCATTTCTGCCCTCAGTGCGGGGC
>JALZAW010000262.1 GCA_030948155.1 Candidatus Dormiibacterota bacterium
CCCGCCGCTGCCAGGGAAAGATCTTCTCCAGCCACCAGCGGGCGGCGTCCGGAAACATGAGCAGCTGCAGGGTCTCTCCGGTGGGCGCACAGTCCACCACTAGGAGGTCGTGCTCGTCCCGTTCGGCGTAGTGCTTGATCCACATCAGTGAGGCGACCTCGTCCATGCCTGGCGGGTTGGCCACCTCCTCGGCCACCACGTCATCGAGGCCCTGGGTGGCGAAGACCTTCGTCGCGTAGTCGTGGAGCTTCTGCCAGTGCCGCTCAGTCTCGTGGAGAGCTGACACCTCGTGCGCCCAGAGGTTCTGGCGCACCTGCTTCGCACTCTGGCCCAACTCAAGGTCCAGCGAGTCTCCGAGTGAGTGGGCGGGGTCGGTGCTGATGATCATTGTGCGGTGACCAAGCTCGGCAGCCCTCACAGCGGTGGCCGCTGCCACCGAGGTCTTACCAACACCGCCCTTGCCTGTGAAAAGGAGAACCCGCACGCGGCCTGCCCGGCTTTACTTGATGACCAGTGGGATGAGGCGCGAGCCGGCCACCAGCAGGAGCAGCATCAGCGCGACCGCCAAGGCCAACTTGCGGAGGTCGGGCAGGAAGTAGGGCACCCGACTGAGCGGGATGCCCGGATCGGCATCCTCGATGACCACCACGCCGGGCCGGCGGCGCGGATTGCGCTGGGCGCTGAGATTCAGCTGTACGGGTCGAGCCTGACCCGCGGCAGCGGGAGCCGCGCCGCCCGGCGTGGCGCGAGCGGTGACTTCGGGGGCGGGGCGAGCGGCTGCAGTGCCGGCGGGCCGGCGGCCTTGCTGCTTGCGGCGGGTCTTGCGAGGAGCCACGGCCGCGCAGTTTACCGGCCCTCGTGCGCGCAAGCTGACTGGGAGGTGAGGTCGGCAGGCGATGGAGCGACGGTGGTTGGACGACCGGTGAGTCTGGGAAAGAGCCGCCTGCCGACCCATGCTGCGGGGGACACATGTCGGCGACCTCTACTACGAGATGTTGTGCCCCAAGCCGAAGTCTAGCCCATCATGCTGAACAAGTCAACCCAGATAGGTTTCGAATCAGGGTGCGATCGCGGCCGGCGACCGATAATCTCCGGATGAGCGAGGGCCCGGTGGGCTTCTGCATCAATTGCGGTGCAACACTGGAGAGGGAGCATCGCTACTGCGCCCTTTGCGGCAGCCAGCGCTGGGTGCCCGAACCTGATTCAGCCACCCCGCCGCCGCCGGTGCCTGACCGGACGGAGTTGCCTTCACCTGCCCCGCCGGCGCGGATCCCCGCCGAGCAGGGGCCGCCGCCGCCGGTTCCCGGGACCCCGCCGGTGATGGGCAAGGGTGCCGCCGGGACGCGCCTTGGCCTGCTGCCCTGGATCTATGCGGCTGGAGCGATCTTCCTGTTGGTCCAGGCAAGCCAGTTCCTTGCTTACTGTGTCTCACCCACCTGGCGCAGCCAGCAGCTGGCTCTCCTCGCCGCGCGCGGGGTTCCGCCGGAACAGAGGCTGGGCTGGTTTCTGATCGAGGCAGTCGTGCCGCTCACCCTGCTGCTCGCGGGGGCTCTGCTGCACGCGCTGGGCTTCTACGGCCTCCGCCGAGGCAGGCGCTGGGGTTGGCTTTCGGCGGTGATAGTCGCGGGCTTCTGGTGCCTCGCGCTGTTCGGAATCCCTGTTCTCTGGCTGCTCAGCCGACCCAACGTGCGCAGGTCCTACGGCGTTGATTGAACTGAGACGCTCGGCAATCGGCGATCGACCCGGCCTTACCGCGTCGTCCGACTCCGGGTGGAGATAATTGGCAGGTGACGACAACTGGTGACGAGGGGGAGCTGCGACTCGGGGCTGGCGTCTATGCCAGCGATGGCAGCCATGTGGGTTCCCTGCACAGAGCACTGGTGGATCAGAACGACTTTCGTCTCCGAGCGCTGGTGGTGAAGGAGAGCCGGTCCTTCAGCGGCCACCACCTCTCCCCCGGCTCCAGCCTGCTGGTCGACGATGTTCTGATCCCGGTCGAGGCTCTGGCCAACAAGACCGAGGATCGCATCGAGCTCAACCTTGATGCCGCCGCGATTCGGCGACTGCCGCCCTATCTCCACTACCGCTACACGACTCCGAGCGGTTCTGAGGACCTGGAACACGTCGGCGAGGCTCTGGCCGGCTGGCCCGGGGTCCCTTCAATGGCGCAGGAGGCCGACAAGCGGGCTGACGAGATTGAGATCGAGGCAGGTGAGAAGGTGATGGCGCGCACGCCTGGTCAGGTGCTGGGCGAGGTCGAGTCGGTCCTGTTCGAGCACGGCGCTCTGGTCGGCGTGGGCCTGAAACCGGCAGGTTGGTTCAAGGCACCTGTGATCCTGCCGCGCCGCCTGTTGGAGCGGGGCGACGACCTCGCCTTGTTCGCGCGCCTGGAGAAGGAGGACCTGGACCAGCTGCAGCCGTTTGAGCCTGAGCCCCAGGACTGACGTCACGCATCAGGCAGCGACTGCTGTCATCGAGAGCCGTTGGGGAGTGGCTCCCCTGGCTGTCAGCGACTGCGCTGCCAGTAGAAATATCCGCCGGCCAGGAGAGCGAGCACCACGACGAGCGCGATGATCTTGTTGGGCGTGATGGCAGCCGTGATCAGGTAGGTCGAAAGTTCCACTGGATTCCTCCTCGATTGGGGCGGTGCGCTGAACGCGAACGCAGACTCGGCACTTGGGGCCTGGGCGGGGGAGTCTACCGAAGCCGTCTCAGTTCCACCTCGACGGCGACATCGACCGCGTCGCGTCGGGAGATCCTAACCGTTGGGAGGAGATGCGGGCGCTGGAGGCGGCCCTACGTACTGGGGATGACGCAGCAGCCCGAGCGCCAGGCCCCCAGCTACCAGTTCCAGGCTCGCCGCAATGGCCAGCGTCCCTTGCACCGACCAGCCGAGCAGCGGTCCGGCCAGCGCTGAGCCGAGCGGCAGCCCCACCACGCTGAGACTGATTGAGATCGCCAGGGACCGTCCAAACCAGGCCGGATCCATCACGCGCTGGCGGAAAGAGAACAGGGGGACGCTCGCGCCACCGTCGGCAGCTCCGGCGATCACCATGCCGGCCGCGGCCAGGAGGAGCGTGGCGGGACCGAGCGCCGAGACCGCAACCACCGCCAGACCGACAGCCGAGACCAAGCTGAGGCCGCCGATCAGCCGGCCCTCTCGGCCCGAGGTCCTCACCCGGCCGGAAAGCAGGCTGCCGACGAGGGCGGTCAGCCCGAAGACCGACCAGAGCAGACCGACTTCAAGGCTGCCGCCGTGGGGCAGGCCGAGGACCAGTACTGGCAGAGCGATGGTGAGCATGCCCCAGCCCGCGTTGGAGATTGGCAGTATCACCGCCAGCGCGCGGAGCGAGGGATTGGCGAGCGTGTAGCGCAGCCCGGCAAGCGTGTCGCGGAAGAGCGAGCTGGGACCGCCCATCGTGGGAGCGTCGCGCAAGAGAGCAGTCATACAGAGGGCGGCCAGCCAGACGGCCGCGACGAACAGCAGCGTGCTCAGCCCGCCCAGCGACGCGAAGAGCAGGCCGGCCAGGACCGGGCCGAGCAGCTCGGTGACGTTCAGCGAGGCGCTGTCAAGCGCGTTCATACGGTCCCAGAGCGGTCGTGGCGTCAGGAGTGGCATGAGCGACCTGGTGCCGGTCATGGTGAGCGGGAGCGTGATGGAGCCCAGGCCGACGATCAGCACAAGTCCCGCGGGCGCCAGCCGGCCGCTTCGGTCAAGCGCCGCGATGCTGACCACCATGCTCACCGCCACAGCCAGATCGAGGGCGATCAGCGCCTTGCGACCGTGCCGGTCGAGAAGAGCGCCGGCGATCGGGCTGCAGGCAAGGCCCGGGAGCCAGCTGGCCGCGGCGGTCAGCCCGGCCAGGCTAGGGGAATGAAAACGCTGGAGCACGAAGAGCACGAGGCCGAGGCTCCAGACCGACCCGCCCAGCCGGCCCAGGAGCGTGAGCAGGGCCAGCGCAGGCAGCCCTGGCACCCGCCAGAGCGCTCGGTAGCTGACGTTGGCTGCGGCCTCACCGCCTGGCTCGGGCATCAAGCTGAGGCTAACCAAGCCGCAGCTTTCTAGGGCTGGTGGCGATACCGCGCTTGCCAGGCCGTCAGCCCGAGCAGAACTCCGCCCAGCAACCACCAGGGATCGAAGAGCCAGAGATGCCAGCGCGCAGACTCCGCACCCAGCCCGGCCGGGATGGGCAGCACTCCCGCCACCATCAGCGCGTGCTGGACCAGGCTGGCGAGTCCCTCGTAGCCCGCCATCAGCACGGCACCGAGCCAGGCGGCGCCCGCAAGGAGGCGGCGCGGCAGCCCGCCGGGCGGTCCAGTGATCAGCGCCAGCGCCAACAGGCCGACCAGAACCTTGAGCGC
>JALZAW010000263.1 GCA_030948155.1 Candidatus Dormiibacterota bacterium
AAGTTGCGCTCTGGCTCGATTACCCTGCCCGCCCCACTGCCTCGCCGAGCCGACCCAGATGGCCTGGAACATCTTCGAGTCTGGTCCGTGCTGCCAGATTGTGCGACCAGGCTCCGTCGGCAGCCCGGCGGCGAGCGTCTTGTCCTCGCGGAAGGACGGCGGCCAGCGGTTCAAAGCGCCCGGACTTGAACCGCCGCGCCGGGTCCCAGCGTACAGAGGCCAGACCGAGCGACCGGGTCATGCCGATAGCCGCCGATTCCGAGTCTTGAAACGCCCGATGACGGGCATGAAGGAGAAGATCCATGAGCTTCGAAGACGAAGTCATTATGAGCGACCGCGATTCGAGCACCGGTCTCAAGCCCACGCGCCGACAGGTGTTGGCGACGGCCGCAGTGGCGGGAGGAGGCTCCCTGCTGGCGGCGTTTGGACCCTGGGGGTTGACGGCCGCGGCGGCCAAGGAGCCTGAGCCAGAGTTTGACGCGCCATTGGTGCGGCTTGCGGCAGGAGCCAACCCGGCCTCCATTCAGGCCACGGTCGATCTCTTCCGGGCCGACCTGGGCACGCTGAACCCCAACGTGTCAGGCTCGTTCCGAAGCGGCCGTCGGGAGATCAACTGGGACGGCGTCCCGGACGCAAAGTCGGCGCCTAACCTGCTGCCGCCAGACTTCTTCAACACGACCTCGCCCCGCGGTGTGGTCTTGGCGACTCCGGGCCAGGGCTTCCAGGTCAGTGCGAAAGCCGGCAACCCAACCACCACGGCGGTCCTCTTCGGCAACCTCAGCTCCGCCTACCCGAGCCTCTTCACGACTTTCAGCCCGCCACGACTGTTCACCGCCCTGGGGAGCCCCGTTACCGACGTGCGCTTCTTCGTACCAGGTACTGACACGCCGGCTCTCGTTAACGGCTTCGGCGCGGTGTTCACGGACGTGGTCCTTTCAGGCAGCGCAACAATCACCTGCTTCGGTGTCGAGCAGAGATCACTAGGCACCTTCGTTGTCCCCGCGACCTCAGCCGACGGCCTCTCGTTTCTGGGGGTGGTGTTCGAGGGTAGGCGCGTGGCGCGCGTACGCATCCTCAGCGGCACCACGGCACTGTCTGCGGCGGCCACAAACAGCGGCTCAACAAACGTCGTCGCGATGGACGACTTCGTCTACGGCGAACCGCAGGCGCTGGCGCGCTCCAGGCCCTGAGGTTGCGGCAAGCATGCTGGGCCGGGTCAGGCGAGCGCGCGACGCGAGCCAATCGGACAATGTTCGCCTGTCACGCCGAGGACGAAGGCGGGCAGGTGGGCATAGCGGACCTCGAGGCCATCCTGCAACAGCTCCCCGACAGGGAGGTTGCGGCGGCAGCCAGGAGCGGCTGCTACTAGGCTGAAGGCCGGCGATTACAGGGCTGACGTCCGTCAACTCCCACCGCAACGATGATGACTGCGATCCTTCAGGGCTGCCACCACGTGCGCGGCGCCCGCGTGGCAATCCCAAAGGCACCCAGCGGTCGGTGGCCATCGAGGTCCTGGTGATTCCGCTGTACGGCGGGATGGGCGTGGTGCCGCGCAGGTACAGCCGTTCGCGAGAAGCGTGTCCGACACGCGGAAGACGGACCCGACGTTGAATCCGCTGGTCAGGTTGTCCAGCACGACCGAGTATGGACTGCGGGGAGGCTGGCGAATGCGTGACGGGCGGGTTGGCGGCGCGCAGCTCGTCGGGCGTCAGGGGCCCTGACCAGCGCTCGACCTGTGGCGGCCCTGGCGGACGGCCAGCGCGGCCAACAGGAGCGGAACGACGATCCAGAACTGCAGGTAGGTGTAGCGCCGTAGCTCTTGCGCCACATCGACGCCCGCGAGTTCGGCATCCAGGGCGCCTACCCGGGACAACGAGGCCGCGTGCAACGCCAGCGGTAGGTAGTTGACGCCGATGCCGGCTATCCAAGCGCCGAACAGCCTCCATCCCGTGCTTGCCGCCCCGATTGACACCCACAGGCCGATGACGATTCCGCCCACTGTGCCAATCACGAACTCGGCCAGGATGAGATGGCGACGGACCGCGGTTCCCGCGCCACCATACATGTCGACTGCGGCGAGCCGCCGCACATCCAGGGCCACAGTCCAATCATGAAGGACGGAGTCGACGCGTTCGCGCCAAAGTTCGAGGACGGTCCGATCTGAAACGCCCATGTATGGCTGCCTCCGGTCTCGGGCGGCCCTGATCGAGATCGGTTGACCCGGATCCGTTGGGTGCGGGTTCAGGCGGGGGGATTAGGATGCGGCGCTCAGGCGTACGACTGGAATCTCGCGATCGGTCTTCTGCTCGTAGCCGCGAAACGGGGTGACCTGGCGACGATCTGGCGCCACGCCTCCTCGCGCTCAGCGCCCTGCGGATGCCGAAATCACCGCCGCACGACGACCGAAAGCCCAATTGCTCACAGTCAGGTACCCACCGAGTGCAATCAGGATGAGCGCGTTGATGCCATGTAGCCCCGCGAGCGGGGCAAGGGGCGCGCGAGCGAGGACGATTTGGAGAAGCAAGAGCACGAACAGGATCGCGGTCATGATGGTTGTCCGCCACGGATAACGGGAGCCGAACGAGAGGCCGAGCATGATGATGATGTTGATCCCGACAAGATAGCCATTCAATGCATGAAGGCCAGCGAAGCCGTCGGCGTTCTTGAACGCTGCGTAGACATCCTTTGCGTTGTCATTGGCGTTGACAATGGTGAAGATGGCGCCGGCGATGAAGTAGAGCTGCAGCAGGAACTGGAGCATCAGCAAACCACCGAATACTGCATACGCTTTGCGGAAGATGCTCACGAGCGGCGACTCCTTTCAATCATCTGCGAGGTCTGACGTTCCGCTGCCGACGCCGCGCCGTGTGCCTGGTCGCTGCCGGGACCCTGGACGACAGACCTGCGGTCTAAGCACGGATCGAGGATGAAGCAGGCCGGCGCCCAGGTCAATAGGGCTAACGTCACAACGTTGCTGTGGACGTTCACGGCTCTCGCCGGCCAATCGCTACTCGTCTTTCGGGAAGTTAGGATCCTCGTCGGGACAGCTCTCAAACGCCGGCCCTGGGCAGCCTGGGCGCCCGAACGCAGCGGCCGACGCGGCGACCCGGAGAGAAAAGCCCGTTTCGGCCATTCAATCAATGACCTGCGGCAGGTTCGCCGCTCGTGGCGATCGCTGCATGCATTCGCGGGAGCTGGCTCACCGTGGCTGCGCCCGGTCCGTTGTGGCGAGATAATCCTGCAGGGGGCCGCGATGTGGGCTAGACTCGGGCCGCACGCAATTGGCTGCGGCGCACCTTGCCAGCATCATCGCGTAGCGGTTCGGCAACGCGTTCGATTGAGCGGGGCACCTTATACGAGGCTACGCTCTCTCGAACCCAGGCAATGAGATCCTCGTCGCTGACCTCCTCGGCGAGCTCGGCCAACGCGTCCGGCACGTTGCCAAGGTCCTCGTTCGGGAGGCCGATGACGCAGGAGGACCGGGCAGCCGGGTGCTTGTCCAGTCTGCCTCTACCTCAGCTGGATAGACCCGCGGAGTGGCGCCGATGTAAGGGTAGGGGGCCGCGCGCCATGCCCGCCGTGGTTCAAGCAGAGTGGAGCGGTCGGGATGGCCCCGGAGGACGCCGCAGGGCGCCCCCCCGAAGTGCGCTCCCGTACAGCTGAGATCCATCCGGCCTTCGCGGCACGGCCTGCCTCACTCCTCCGTCGCGGCGCCGCCGGTATTGGCGGCTGCCGCGTTCAGCTTGCGGTGGTCCCAGGTAACGGCCCGGGTGACGGTGAAGCGGAGGCCGACTCGCTTGGGGGCCTGGGCCAGCACCCTCGCCCGCGCATCATCCGGCAGGTCCGCGGTCGCAGATTCATGGCCGCCGTAGCGCGCCACGACGCGCAACCCTATCTCAGCCACCTCGGCTGACCCCTGGACGATCTCGACGGTCGCCTCCAGCATCGCGCCTCGAAGCTCCTCGTATTGGTGGCCGGCCTCCACCTGGAGGGTCGCCCTGGGATCGCGCTCGAGGTTCCGCGCTTTCTGCGACTTGGCGTAGGTCCACGTCACCGGGCGGCCCTCCGGATCGAGGTAGTAGTGAACCGGCATCAGGTGCGGCCGGCCGCCGAGGCCGATGGTGGCGACGGTCATGGTGCTCTCGGACCTGAGGAAGGCCGCCAGCTCGGCGGGGCTCATCCTGATGCGCTCCCTTCCCTCGGCCGGCACTCCTGAATGATCGCGGACTCGGGGGCCCGACTTGCGCGTGAAGTCATGGCCCCTGGCCTTCGAATGACGACGAGACGCCCGCGGTAGGGCTGGAGACCGCTCCGCGTACGCTGCTGATCGTGGACCTGGTCGACGGCCGTCTTCTGGC
>JALZAW010000264.1 GCA_030948155.1 Candidatus Dormiibacterota bacterium
GGCCGCGCCGATTCCGCTGGAGGCGCCGGTGATGATTACCGCCGCCCCTCTGAGCCTCATGAGAACTCAGGGTAGGCGCGGTACGCCGGAGGGCTCAGACTGGCGGCCGGGTCGCCGGGGGGTCCTCCTGGGTCCTGTGGTCGGGCACCTCGCGGACGTCGCCGCCCCCGCGTTCGGCATCCGCGCGAGGGACGCCCGGCTCCCGGGTGACGGCCCGCTCCGACTCCGGCAGGGGCTCGCCGGGGACATCGTGCTGCCCGGGCTCGACATGGCGCTCCGCCTTGGTGCCGACCTCCCGTCGCGCCTCGGGAACGACCTCGCGTCCTTCGGTCGGCCCAGCGACGGACGCCGGCCGGTCGTCGGTCAGGTGCCTCCGCTCATCGCCGGCGGGTAGGTGTTCCCGGCCTTCGGCCAACAGCTCACGGATGGTGAGGAGATCGTCTTTCAGCACGCGGCGGAGCTCCTCCGTGCTGGTGTTCTCCTTGAGCGAGCCGCCCTGCACGTATCGCTCAGAGTGGGTGCGGTTGAAGTAGCGCAGGTCCTTCGCCCGCTCGCCAGCGCTGGCACGCGCGGGGTGACCCATTTCACCGAGTAGGTCGTCCAGAAGGCGTCGAGCCTCCGCCACTGCTTGGCGTGGCTCGTCGACGAACTGCCGCTCGATGTCGGTCAGGCGCGACTCGGTGGATTCGATCCGGTCGGCGCTGAGCTGCCGCCGCTCGAAGGGTGCGCCCCCGCCCCGGCGGCGGTTGATGAGCACCGCGGCGGCCACGATGAGAGCCAGGATGACGACGGCGGCTATGACCGCGAGCAATACGTTGTTGTCCATGGGTCCTCCTCTTTTTGATAGGGACGCTATCACTATAGCTCTTGGTGGAGGTCGAAATCCAGTGGGACCCGCTGCCTGCCCACCTACAATCGCTGCCGTGAGAGCCGTCCTCATGCATGGCCCCGGCGATTTCCGCGTCGGGGAAGTGGACCGGCCGGTGCTCAGTCGAGCCGATCAGGCGCTGATGCGGGTGACGCTGAGCGCGATCTGCGGCTCGGACCTGCACATCTACCACGGCCACAGCCCTGTCAATGAGGGTGCCGTCCTCGGCCACGAGTTCGTGGGTGTGGTGGAGGACGTCGGTGCTGAGGTGGGCCGGATTGCTCCCGGTGACCGGGTGGTGGCAGCTTTCTTTGCCGCCTGCGGTCACTGCCGGCTCTGCCGGCGGGGTTGGTGGGCGCAGTGTGTGGAGCGTTCCATCTTCGGCCACGGCGAGCTCTTCGGTGACCTCGGCGGCGGCCAGGCTGAGTACTGCGTGGTGCCCAATGCTGACCTGAACTTGGCCCTCATCCCAGCCGGAGTGGTTGACGAGCAGGCGTTCTTCGTCGGCGACATCCTGAGCACCGGCTTCTTCGCGGCGGAGCGGGGCCTCATAACGCCAGGTGACACAGTGGCGGTGATCGGCGCCGGTCCGGTTGGGCTGATGGCTGTCATGTGCGCCCAGCTGTTCGGCCCGGCTCGGGTCTACTGCGTCGACATGGTGGAGGAGCGGCTGCGGCTCGCCGGCGAGCTGGGTGCAATCCCCATCGACTCCCGGATGACCAGCCCCCAGGCGGTGATCCAGGCGGCCACCGAGGGGGCGGGAGCGGACTCTGTCCTCGAGTGCGTGGGGCACATGAAGGCCATCGAGACTGCCTTCAACTGCTGCCGCGGCGGCGGCACTGTCTCCTCGGTTGGCGTGCCGAACAAGACGACCGCCGACTTTCCCTACCTCGAGGCCTGGACCCGGGATCTGACCTTTCGCTCCGGCTGCGCCAATGTTCACGCCTACATGCCTCAGCTGCTGGAGCTGATCGCCGCGGGACGCCTTCGGCCGGAGCGCATCATCAGCCATCGGATGAAGCTGGAGGACGCGACCGAGGCTTACCGCCTCTTCGATCAGCGGGAGGCAACCAAGATCGTCCTGACTCCCTGAGGGGACATTCCGATCACGCCCACCCGCTGAGTCGCCGCCCCAGCCTCCGGGCCCGCTGGCTGACAGCCTCAAGGCCCAACGGCCCCGGCTGGTCAGTCGATCTCAGAGGCCGGCTCACCGCTCCCACCGGCGGCGTGGTCGAGGCCGATCAGATAGCCGCGCGCTCGCTCAAAGAGCGGATAGGCGCTGACAAGCTCCCAGAAGCGCGGGCCGTGATTTGCCACCAGCAGGTGGGCCAGCTCGTGCACCAGTACGTAGTCACGGACCCAACCCGGCACCCCGGCCAGGCGGCTGGAGACTCGGATCAAACCCGAATCGGGGCTGCAGGAGCCCCAGCGCCGATTCTGCTCGGCAAAGGCGATCGAGGTCCAGCTCAGCCGACCGCCGAAATAGCGTCGGTTCAGCTCCCGCGCCCGCTCCTCCAACTGCCCGTCGCCGGGCTTGGCCCGGCGGCGCTGGCGCTCAATCCGAAGGCGCAACCGCTCCGCCCAACGCTGCCGCTCGGTGGCGGGCATCCAGCCGGGCACCCGGACCTCCAGCACCCCCTCCACCATTCGCCCCGAGACCGTCCGCCGCCGCCGGCTGGAGGTAACCACGCGCACGGGAATCTCGGCAGCGTCCGCCACTGGGGCCATCTGGCCGGCAGTGCCGGGAGGGCTGGCCTTCATGCCCTGCCCATGCTAGCCAGGCAACCACTTGGTGTCAGGCTGTTAAGGAAGACGCTTCAGGTGAAGAGCTGGTCGAGCCCTGGCGTGAGGCGGCCGCCCGGTTCGAGTACACCGAGCAGAGGGTCGTCGACCGCCCTGGGAGGCGCCTCGAAGACCAGTGTGCCCTGGCTTACGCGAAGCCGGCCGCCGAGCTCGGCCAGCAGAAAGGCGGCCACCCGGCCGTCTGGATAGAGCGTGGCTCCTGTCAGATCGGGTTGATCGAGCCTCAGCGCCTGGCAGGCCGCCGAGAACGCCTGAGCGAAGCTTGCGGCGTCGAGAAGTGGCCACTCCTGGCCCGCACCCCGGGCGAGGATGAGGGTGAGCGCCTGGACACGCGTCGCATGTGGTTCGGGCGCTGACCAGAGAACTCGCTCGTGATCAAGACCGCGCAGCACGTCCTTGATGCGGTTGGTGCCCGTCTCGGGCGGCAGCGCCACCCAGGTTCGGTCGCCACTGCTCCGGGCGGAGAAGAGATCCCTGTAGACGATGGCTCCGGGCGCGGCCGCAGCCGCCCGCATCGCGCCGGCCAGGCCCTCCTCCACGAGACGCTGGCTCGCCGCATGCGCAAAGCCTGTCTCCTGTTCCCAGCTCCCGGTGCAGCGAACCCTCCGGCCGCCGTCAAAACACGCCAGCGGTAGGGTCAGCAGTCGGCTGCCGATCGAAAAACCAGCTCCCTCCCAGCCCCGAACTGTGAGGCCCGGCGGGAGCGCCACCCCGGCCAGAGCATCGGCCGCCAGTCGGACATAGCCCCAGCCCCAACGCAGCCTAGCCCGCTGATGCCGAGCTGTGCTGACCTGAGCTCCGGTCACCTCCGCTGACGGCCACTCGACGTAGAAGGCAGGACCTGACCCCACTCGCAGTCGCACGTTGCGCACGGGGTGGAGTTGGGCAGCGTCCATGAACTCGTGCTGCTTCGCGTTGACGGCGAATTGGACGAGGGCGAGCGCGATGGTGGCCGGCGCCGGCACGGCCTGGGGTCGCTGCTCCGGCTGCACCTCCACCTCCAGATCGGGCGCGCGCATGCGGATGGCAGACTCAGCCAGCGTCAGGACATCGGAGGTCGTCCCCCTGTCAGCCTCGGAGAGTGGTTGACCGGAGATCAGCTGCAGGCCAGCCTGCAATACCTTGACCCGCCGCTCTGACTCGACGTCGAGCGCAGGCAGCGCAGCTTCTAGCGCGCCCAGCAATCGCGCCATGAGCGCGTCCAAGCCCGGCGGAGTGGGCGTGGCCGGCGCCACCACCAACTTGCTCAGCCCGGCCTGATACACCACGCTGCCGGGCATCGCGCCCGCCCATTCAGGGGACCGGGCCAGGATGGTCCCGTCGGCCGAGAGCAGAGCTGTCGGGAGCGGCAGCTGGGCGACATCGGTCCTGTCCAGTCGCAGAGCTAGTTGCCTGCAACTGCCGATTGGGCGGTAGCTCGGGGCAGGCGCCCGACCAGGGCGCCGGTCAGGGGGGCGAGGCGAAATCCGGGGTCCTCGCGAAAAAAGAGGTTTCGTGGGGTGGAAAGGAAAAGGTGGAGCGAGGAGGAGCGGGTCTGAAGATCGGTGACGGCGACGGGCGGGGCCCCGTACTTAGGGGGCCCTGCGAAGCGGGGATTGCTGCGCACGCATCGATGCCCTGAGCTCCGAGATACCGTCCTTTCTGCTCGTACAGGCACCTGGGGCCTCAGGCGGGCGC
>JALZAW010000022.1 GCA_030948155.1 Candidatus Dormiibacterota bacterium
GGGTTGGACACCGGTGGCCGGCGCCGCCGCGGCGGTGGGGCTCGGGGTGGCGATGGGGGTCGGGACCGCACTCGGTGAGGTGGTGGCGGAGGGCGTGGGCAGCAAAGCCACGGGACTGTGCTTGCCCGGCGCACGATGCAAGTAGACCCAGGAGCTGGCGCCAGCCCCGGCCAGCAGTACCAATGCCGCCAGCGCCGCAACGATCGCGCGCCCACCCACGCGCCAGGGCCCTAGAGCAAACAACTACAAGTCACCTCGCGGCAAAAGATACCGTGCCCTTGCAACCATCGCGCAACCCGAACGGCAGCCCTTCCTGACCAGCCACGCGTCAGGTGTGAGTGCCACGGTCATTGGTATGTGCAAGGCTGTGGGATCCCGTGGGGTATCTGGCGCTCAGGCCTCGACTTCGACCCGCTGGGAGGCCCCCGAGGGTTGGCAAGACTTACGGGTTCTAGCCCGAGCTGGTGAGACCGTCGTGGGCCGCCGTTCGACCCAGCTTCAGAAGTCGAGGTCTCCCTGACGCTTACGCCGTGCCGCCTCCGCCGGTGCTGGGCAGTGTCGGCAGCGCTGGCGGCGCCGCCACCGTCAGGGAGTTGGGCAGGATGCTTCCGATCGGATCGTTCTGGCCCAGACTGTTCTGATAAAAGCCACTGGCATTGACGGCGTAGGCCCCGGACGGCGCGTTCGGACCGACCGTGCACTGAACCGCGAAGGTGTGGCTGTCGCCCGGGTTCAGCGTGAAGCCGGTCGCGCTGACCGTCAGGCTGCTCTGGCCGCCCAGTCCGGTCACGTACTGATCGCCTGACTGGTTCTGAGCGGCGACGGGCGCGAAGGCGCCCCCGTCCTTGCTCACCTGGCAGCTGAGATCGCCGGCGCCCAGTCCGGCGAACGAGACGGCGATATTGGCGTTGTCAACGCGTGGACCGTAGGTCGCCGGCGAGGAGATGGCGTAGGTCACGATCGTCGAGGTGCCGCCGGGGGCCACTGTGCCGTAGGTTGAGCTCTCACTGGTCGCGGGCTGCTGGGGCATGGCGAAGTTCGTGTCCTCACCGTCGCCGCCGAAGTTGTAGAGGACGTGGTCCACGTAGGAGTGGAGACCGGCGTTGCCACTGCCCTGATTGACCTGGACTGCGAAGAGCTTGCCGGTCGGGCAGGCGTTCTCGAACTTGGGTAGGAGATCGCTCCAAGCCCGGAAGTCGGACGGGCCGCCGTAACCGGGCAAGATGGGCGAGGTGGAAATGCCGCCGCCCGTCGCGGCTGAGATGTAGCGGGTCGCCCACCAGATGGCGTTCCCGCTCTTGTAGGCGTCCCAGGTCTGCCACTGGTTGGTCGCGATCTGCTGCGTCTCGACGCCCTTCTGGATGCTGTAGAACGGCTCGTACACGAAGGTGATGAAGCCGCTGGGCGGTCCGGTATCCGTGTGGCAGAAACCGAAGAGCTGGTAGCTGGGCTCCTGGATGGCGAGGCCGGTCAGGCCCCGGAAGGTGTCATAGCGCATCGCCCCGACGGTGGTGGCTTTCACCGGAGCCGGCAAGAGGTGATAGATCGTCGCTTTGTCGTTGCCGCCAGCGGTGTCCAGGCGAAGGGAGCCGTCGTCCAGGATCCGGTCCGGGTGAGGGTCGAGACCCGTCGCACCGGCAGTCGTGTCGGGCGTGATGGTCCAGCCCTGACTACCGTCCAGATTGGTCACCGTCTTCTGCACGATGCCCGCCGCGCCGGCCGGGGAGGCGGCCAGCAGCACGACCGCCGTGAGGCTCAGAATGCTCAGGAGCAGCCGCGCGCCGCGTGCCAGAAACCAGCTCAAGCCGTCGAGGACCGTGCCCGGCTTCCGCACTGGCGGGGGCAGGTCGAGAGCACCGGCGCCCTGGCGGGCACCGAGCGAGCGGAACCGGCTAGAGATTCTCGATGCACCGCCCTTGGCGGCAGTGGCCAGCGCGAGTACGAGCAGTATCGCGCCGAGAGCACCCGCGGCCGGAGTGTTGGTTGCGGTGAAGGCAACCATCCCAGCGCCGGCAGCGGTTCCTCCACCACCCGTTGCCGGAAGCGAAGGTGTTGCGATGGTCAGATCCAGCGTAGACGCTGCCGATTGGTTACCCGCCGGATCGGTCTCCGTGACCAAGAGAGTGTGCTTACCAGGCGTCAAGGGCGCCGGCGGCGTGCACGTCCAGGCGCCATCAGGGCGCACCGTGGTAGTGCAAATTAACGGCCCGCCCAGGCCGTCGGTGATGGCGATCGTGTCGCCTGCTATCCCCGTGCCGTTGACTGGCAGGTTTTGTCCAGCGGGGATCACTGTGCCGTTAGCCGGGCCCGTGATCACCGGCGGCGGCGGCGGCACCGTATCGATCGTGATCGACAGGGGTGCGCTGGGTGGATATACCGCCTGCGGCGATGCCGGATCGGTTTCGGTAGCGATCAGGGTCGGGTTACCGTCCGGGATCGCGCTGGTCGTGCACGACCAAGTCCCATCCCCCGCAACCGTGGTCGTGCACAAGATCGCGCCACTGGTCTGTTCGGTCAGCGTGAGCGTGGTCCCCGGCGTCCCCGTGCCCGTCACCGTCTGGACGTTCTGATTCGTCACCGTGCCTGCAGGCGGCGCCGTGATCAAGGGCGCTGGGGCCGTCCACTGGATGAGGACCGAACCGTCGCCGGCACTCCCAGTACCGAGAGTCGTCGAGGCGTTGGTCACCCCGATGGCGGCGGAGCCGATGTAACCGGAGCCGCCACCACCGCCAGGCGCCTGCCTGTTCGCGGAGCTGCAACCGCCGCCCCCACCACCGAACCAGCCGCCCCCACCGCCGCCGCCGCCTGAGATGTCCCCAGCTCCATCCCCCCCAACAAATTGGACGCCCGGACCGGGGCCGCAGCCTGGGCCACCAGCGCCGCCTCCGGTCTGCGTGCCACCCCCGCCGCCAGAAGGCGCCGCGCCCCCAATCGGACCACCGCCGGCAGCACCGGCGTTGGTGTTGGCACCAGTACCGCCGGCTCCGCCGGCGATCAGTCGCGCGGCGGTCGCGCTGTTCGGCGGACCGAGCCAGATTGCGGACATACCGCCACCGCCCTGACCGCAAAAGCCTGACGAGCGGCAACCGCCGCCACCTCCACCTCCACCAAACGCCCCAACCCCGGAAGGAAACGCGCCCGCCCCGCCGACCGTGACGTTCAGCGTCTGACCGGCGGACACGGCGATCGTGCCGATCGTCGATCCACCGTTGCGGCCGGTCGCCCCGGCGCCGAGCAGGGTCGCCCGCACGCTGGTGACGCCCTTCGGCACAACAAGCGCCTGATTGGCTCCGGTGAAGGTGAAACTCAGGCAATTGTTAAAGCCCGCCGCTGGCGGGCAGACGGTCGCGGCCGATGCAGTCTGCACGTCCCCAAAAAACGTCACAGCAGCCAACGAAAGGGCGCCAAGCACCGTACAGACCACAGCCGCGGCAATTCGGCCCGCGCGACCACCGGTGATCTGATGCAGCCTTGTTACTCGGTCGACGGCATTAGTGGCGGTACGGGGCATGCGGACTCCTTCCAGCTGAGTCTGAACCAGACCTCCCACGCGAGCGCTGACTGCAGGGGCGACTATATCACCACCCGACAGAGATCCTGATTTGTGCTGTGGGTTTACTCAGCGGTCAGCGGCGATCGGGTGACTCACGTCACCTCGGGTCCGGGTTGCAGCGGGCTACGCGCCTAGAAGCGTGACCGAGCGTGACAGTGGCGTGACGGCCCATTGTGAGTCAAGAGTGGGCGTGACAGAGCCGTGTCAGGGTTTGGTGCCCGTACCGAGCCTCTTTCCTTCCTTCCCCGAAGAATGTTGGTGGGCGGCCCGGGACTCGAACCCGGATGGGTTTCCCCACACGCCCCTCAAACGTGCGCGTCTACCAGTTCCGCCAGCCGCCCTGTTCCGCTCCTCTCAGCGCCTGCCCGCTAAGGGACTCGAACCCCTAACCTCATGATCCGAAGTCATGTGCTCTATCCATTGAGCTAAGCGGGCGCAGCCGCTGATTATAGGTGCGCCGTCGGCCGCTCCCGGCCACCGATGACCTTGCTCGAGCTACCGCCCGGTCGCCTGGGCCAGGCGCCGTTTGCGGCGGAACTCCCAACCCCACGCGGCGTACTGAAGGAGAGCCTGGGCCTCGTAGCGTTCGCGGGCGGCGCGCGTCTTGCCCGCTTCCAGCGCTCGCTCAAGCGCGATTGCCGTGCGGCCGGGGAACACTGTGTGGGCCTTGCCGATCGCCGCCAGGATGTGCGCGTCCGAACCCCCCACCTGGGGTCGGCCGCAGTCGAGTGCGAGGCGGTGCGCCATCTGGTTGTAGACGTAAAAACCGGGGGTCGAGTTCTCCACCTCGATGGCGTCGAACGCGAGCTCCGCGGCCAGCCAGCCGACACCGTGGGCCTGGCCGACTCGGCCCGGTTTGGCCGGGTCCCAGAATGGATGGACGGCGATGGCCAACCCGCCCTGATTGTGAATGGCTCTCACCGTCGACTGGGCCGACAGGCCCGGCCGCACCCGATTTTCCAGGAAGAGGCCAACTACGTGGCCGTCGCGGCTGGATATCTCCTCACCGATGATCACCTTCGGCGCCCGCCGGCGGCCGGCGTAAGCGCGCGCCTCCAGCGCCCCCTCAATGGTGTCGTGATCAGTGATGGCTATCACGTCCAGTCCCAGCTCGGCAGCTCTCTCGACCACTTCCGCCGGCGCCGGCCAGCCGTCCGAAAGCCGGGTGTGGAGATGAAGATCAGCGCGTCCTGCCTCGGCCATCTGGGATCAACCTACCTGGCCGAAGGTGCTCAGGTCGCGGCCCAGCCCCACCGCTTGTCCTCGGGGATCAGAAGGACTGGACCGCGGGGCCAGGCCGGTCTACCATCCCTTGCAATGGGGTGCGTCTGACCCCGCCAAGCGAGCTCATGAAAGGAGTCCCCCAATGCAGGGCCTGATGCAGGACTACCCCCTGACCACCCAGCACATCCTCTGGCGCATGGAGCGCCTCTACGGACCCAAGGAAATCGTCACCAAAACCGATTCAGGTCTGCGCCGGGTGACCTATCGCGAGCTGACCGGCCGGATTCACCGCCTTGCCCACGCTCTGACCAAGCTCGGCGTAAAGCCAGGTGACCGGGTCGCCACGCTCTGCTGGAACAACTACCGCCACCTGGAGCTGTACTACGCCATCCCCTGCCTCGGCGCCGTGCTGCACACCCTCAACCTGCGGCTTTTTCCCGCCCAGCTGGAATTCACTGTCAAGGACGCGCAAGACACGCTCCTCTTTGTCGACAGCAGCCTCATTTCGGTGCTCAATCAGGTGGCGGGCAAGATCCCCTCCGTTCGGCAGATAGTCGTCATCCAGGACGAGGGCCAGGAGCTGCCCGAGCATCAGCTCGGCGATCTGCTCGACTACGAGACGCTGCTCCGGCAGGAGCCGGACCAGTTCGACTGGCCCCGGCTGGACGAGAGAGCCGCGGCGGCCATGTGCTACACCTCCGGCACCACCGGTAATCCCAAGGGGGTCGTTTACAGTCACCGTTCTCAGTTCCTGCACGCCATGGCCGTTCTGCAGGCTGATACGCTGGCCCTCTCCGAGCAGGACGCGCTGCTCCCGCTCGTGCCCATGTTCCACGCCAACTCCTGGGGGCTGCCGTACGCAGTCGGCCTGGCCGGCGCCAAGATGATCTTTCCTGATCGCTTCGCCGGCGACCCCCAGGCGCTGATCGACCTGGCCGACTCGGAGGCGGCGACGCTGTTGGCGGGCGTACCGACCATCTGGATCAACTTCCTGACTCAGCTGCGAAAGGATGGTCGCCGGCTTGACAAGGTGCGGCTGGTGCTCTGCGGCGGTTCAGCGATTCCCCGAGGGCTGATGGAGGGCATGGATGCAGCAGGCCTCAGGATGATCCATGCCTGGGGCATGACGGAGACCTCGCCGATCGGCAGCATGGGCGTGACCAGGAGCTGGCTGCCGACCGAGCAGGAGCTCGAGATCCGCCTCCGGCAGGGCGTTCCCGTGCCCGGCGTGGAGATCAGGATCGCCGACCTGGCCACCGGGCTGGAGCTGCCCTGGGACGGGCAGGCGTTCGGCGAGATCCAGTGTCGCGGCCCCTGGATCGCGAGCGGCTATCACAACAACGCCGATCCGACGCGGCTGACCGAGGACGGCTGGTTCCGCACCGGCGATGTCGCCACTATCGACCAGGACGGCTACATCAGCATCGTTGACCGAACCAAGGACGTCATCAAGTCGGGCGGCGAATGGATCAGCTCAGTTGAGTTGGAGGGGGCCATCATGGCCCACCCCAAGGTCCTGGAAGCCTGCGTGATCGGTGTCGAGCACCCGCGGTGGCAGGAGCGACCCGTGGCCTACGTCGTGGCCCGGCCGGAGGCGAAGGGTGAACTCGCTGAGGCCGAGATCAGGGAGTTCCTGGCTGGGAAGGTGGCAAATTGGTGGCTGCCGGACGAGATCCGCTTCATCGACGAGGTGCCCAAGACCTCCACCTTCAAGTTCGACAAGAAGGCTCTCCGGGCCGACGCCAAGCCCCTCCACGAGTCGCAGGCCGCCGGGGCTCCCCCCGCCTGAGCGCTCCGCAGCTCAGCCCCCGCGGGCTGGCGGCCTTCAGGCTCCAGCGGCTGGCGATCAGCCAGCGGCTGGCCGAACCGTCGCTGGCGGCCGCCACCGAGAGCGCCTGCGGGCTGCAGGCCCAGGTGCTTGGTTGGGCGGAGATGCAGGGCTGGTCGCGCCTGGAGCAGCCGGCGAGCATCTCTCTCGACCAGGCACTCTGGCAGGATCGGAGCCTGATGAGAGCGTGGTGCATGCGCGGGACCCTTCACCTACTGACGCCCGAACAACACCAGGTCTACACCTCCATGTTCGAGCCGGAGACCGTTTACCGGGAGATCTGGCTCAAGTGGATGGGCCTGACTCTGGCCCAAGCCCGTGAATTGGAGTGCAAGCTGGCCCAGGCTTTGGACGCCGGCGAGCCGCTCAGCCGGCGGGAACTGGGCGAGCGGCTGGGAATGCCTATCGACTCCTGGGGCTCGCTGCTCGGTCCGGCCGCCCGACTGGGGCTCCTGGTGCACGGCCCGCCGCGCGGGCAGGAGGTGACTTTTGTGCGACCCGACCGCTGGCTGGGACGACCCCAAGTTCGGCTGGATCCGGCCGAGGCGCGCAAGTGCTGGCTGCGCCGCTATCTCAGATCGTACGGACCGGCCACCCGCCGGGATTACGGCCGCTGGACAGGCTTTCGGACCGCCGCTCAGGTGCACGACTCTTTCCGGCTCCTGCTCCCCGAACTGATGGAGGTGGAGGTCGATGGGGCCAAGTTGCTTGCCTTGGCGGCCGACGAGGAAGCGCTCGGCCGAGCCGACGAGCTCGACCTTCCCGGCCGGCTCCTCGCCGGCTTCGAGCCCTTCCTGCTCGCCCACGCTGAGCGCGACCACCTGCTTCTGCGCCGGCACCGCACAGCTGTGTACCGCACAGCGGGCTGGATATCTCCCACCGTGCTGCTGGGCGGCCGAGTCGCCGGCGTCTGGGGCCACAGGCTTCTGCGCGACCGCCTCAAGGTGACTGTGACGCAGCTGCAAAGGTTCGGGGCTCACGAGCGTCGGCTGGTGAAGGCGGAGGCGGAGCGCCTGGCCACTTGCTTCGGCCGGCCGCTGGTGCTCGCCTATACTTAGCCCTCTCGACGCGGCGGTGGCGGAACGGCAGACGCGCTAGTTTCAGGAGCTAGTGGGGGTTTCCCCGTGGAGGTTCAAATCCTCTCCGCCGCACCACCCTGGAAGGGGGGCGGCCTAGGACTCAGTCCGCAGGGTCCCGAGGGGAGCGGCTACTCCTCCTCGGAGTACTTGAAGGAGACGTTGAGCCGAGCACGATAGCTGATGACTGTGCCATCCCCGATCTGAACGTCCAGCTTTTCAACTTCAGCGATGCGCAGGTCGCGCACCGAACGAGCAGCTGTTTCGATAGCGTTCCTAGTGGCATCTTCCCAAGATTCACTGCTCACCCCTATCACCTGCGTAACCCGGTACACGCTGCGTACCATGCGTTCAACCTCCATTCAGTGACTCCGGCATGGCGGTTATTGTCACACGTGGCGCCGCGCGTCTGCGGCCCTCTGTCAATGGCCGCCCAAAAGATTAGCGGTCGAGGGCGCCCCCCCTACCTGGTGCCGCACAGTCCAGCCCTCGAGGCCGAGCAGCTCGCTCATCGCGGGCAGCTGGTGAATCGCCGGGTCCTAGTCCTCCCTGCCGTTCGAAGAGGTCGATGGCCAGTTCCGATGCCCCTTTCAGATCGGCCGCCGGCGATCCTTCCGCGAGCTTCAGCCGAGCTGCGTGCCCAGCGGCCAGAAGCCATCCACTCCCCGATTGAGCAAGGGAATCGCAGCTTCATGTTTCGGGCGCCCTGCATCTCCTGCAAGACGACCTGACAGCGGTCGGTGGGAGACCCGTCCGGTGCCTTGAGGAGCCTGACGTCGGCGACCTTCATCAAGACCACCTCGTCGCGGGAGGGAAACGGCAGGTCCATGCCCCCGGCCTCGGCCCTTAGTGGATGCGGCGGTCGTCGCCCCGCCAATAGGGTTCCCGGAGCTCCTTCTTCAACGAGCCGGCTCAGACGCGCTTCGTTGGGGGAGCGGCAGCGAACGCATGATCTGGGCGGACGCTGCCACCAGGAGGCCGACCTCAGCTTCCCGGCTGCGGCTCCGGGGGCTGGCGCGTCACAATCAGTCGCGATGACCGCAGCTTTGCTACCGACCTCGGCCGCCGCAACCACTTCCAGCGACTACGCGGTGTTGAAGCGCAGGATTCAAGAGGCGGGGCTGCTGGACAAGCAGCCGGCTTTCTACGTCCGCTCGATCGCCTTCAAGCTCATCGGCTTGGCCGTTTGCGTCGCGCTTTTCGTGCTCTTTCACCCTCTCTGGCTGGTCGTCCTGAACTCCCTGGCGGTCGCCTTTATCTTTGGCCAGCTTGGCTTTCAGCTTCATGATTCCGGCCACCGCCAGATGTTTGAGCGCAGCCGGCTGAACGTGATAGTGGGCGTGCTCACCGCCAATCTGGGGCTGGGTATGAGCTACGGCTGGTGGGTAGACAAGCACAACCGGCATCACGCCAACCCGAACAGTGAAGACCTGGATCCTGACATCGGTCCGGGCGTCATCGCCTACTCCGAAGAACAGGCTTTGGGCTCAAAGGGCTTGGGACGCTTCATCGCCAAGTACCAGGCCTTCTTCTTCTTTCCCCTGCTGTTCCTGCTTGGCTTCAGCATGCACTACAGGAGCGTGGAGTTCCTACTTACGCGGCGGTCGAAGTACAGGGTCCCGGAGCTGGTCCTCCTGGCTGCGTTCCTGCTGCTCTACATAGGCTTTTTCGTGCTCGTGCTGGGACCGCTTCCCGCGCTCCTGGCAATAGTGATCCAGCAGTGCTGCGGCGGCTGCTACATGGCTCTGGTCTTCGCACCCAACCACAAGGGCATGCCGCAGATCGAGGCCGGCACGAACGTCAGCTTCCTGGTCCGTCAGGTCATCACTTCGCGCAATGTGAAGCCGCATCCGCTGACTGATGTCTGGTACGGAGCGCTCAACTACCAGATCGAGCATCATCTCTTTCCCACCCTGCCGCGCAACCAGATCAGCAAGGCGCACAGCATAGTGCGCGAATTCTGCGACGAGCATGGCATCCCGTACTACGAGACCACGCTCCTGCAGTCATATCGGGAGATCCTCGGCTTCCTGCATGAAGTCGGCGCGCCCCTCCGAAACGGGCAGCCCACTCCGGTGGCAGTCAAGCTCTAACGCTCCGCTGAGGGACGGAGCTCACGAGAAGGGCGTCCGCGCCCTGAAGCCGGTCCTGCTGTAAGTCCTCTCCGCGGCTGGTCCTCGCCACGCGCGACTGGACCCCGGCTGGATACCTGACGCGCCTGAGGCGGCCCCCTCACCCCTTCAATGTAAGCCTTTACATTGGCCGCTCCAGCTGCTATAACAGCACATTGAGCAGAGGTGAGGGCACATAGACGGCGGCCGACCATTTACACGGTTGCCACCCACGCGGGGGTGTCGATCGCCACGGTGTCTCGGGCCCTGAGTGGTGGGTCGCGGGTCAGAGAGGAGACTGAGCGACGGGTCCTGGAATCGTCGCTCAAGGTTGGTTACCGCCCGAATGGTGCGGCTCGTGCGCTTCAACGCCTGCGCCACGGCAGCATAGGGGTGGTCTTTCCGAATCTCTCCCGGCCCTACTACGCCGGCGTGCTCATGGGTGTGGAAGAGGCGGCCAACCGGCTCGGCTTGAGTGTGCTGATCGCCGGCACCCAGGGAAGAGCAGGCCCTGAGCAGTTGGTCCTCGATCTGACCAGCAAGGTGGATGGGCTGGTGGTGTTCGGGCGCACGGTGCCGGACGAGATGATCGCCGAGCTGCGCCGGCAAGGCGTGCCGGCAGTGCTGCTGGCGCGACCGAGGGTGGACGGTGAGGACACGGTGCGCTCAGAGAACCGGAAGTCCGCTCGGACGCTGGTGGCCCACCTGCTTGAGCATGGCCACCAGCGGATCGCTTTCATCGGCGACACGCACTCCTCTCCCGACTGCGCCGAACGCTGGTTTGGCTTCCTGGCCGCCCACCAAGCGGCAGGCTTGGCCGCGCCAGCGCGGCCGGAGCTCTGCGCCCTCCTGGAAGCGGAGGGCTACCAGGTAGCGCTCCGCCTGCTCGCCCCCGACCAGCGCCCGACGGCTCTGTTCTGCGCCAACGACGACATAGCGGCAGGGGCATATGCGGCGGCGCGGGAGCTGAAGCTGCGCGTCCCGGGCGAGGTGGCTATCACAGGCTGGGACGACGTACCCACGGCGCGCTACTTTTCGCCGCCGTTGACAACGGTGAGGCAGCCGCTGGCTGAGTTGGGGGCCAGGGCGGCAGAGCTGCTCCAGGCCCGCGTCGAGGGTGAGGAGAGTCCGCCGGTGAGTGCGCTCCTGCCCACCGAAATCGTGTTCCGAGCGAGCTGCGGATGCAGAACCCGCCGCCGCCCGAGAGGAGGTGCTTTGTGATGAGATCCAGCGCCCGTGCCGCGCATCTGCTCGCTGTGCTTGCCCTAGTCCTCACGGGCTGTGGCACTTCCAGTTCGTCGACCTCGAGTTCGGGGCCGGTCACGCTGACCATGTGGGTGATGGGCGACGAGGGGGACAAGCTGCCCACCAGCGAGGTGATGCAGGCTTTCAAGAAGGCCAATCCCAACATCACAGTCAACGTCACAGCCATCCCCTGGAGCGTCGCCCACGACAAGCTGGTGACGGCTGTCGCCGGCCGCCAGACGCCCGACCTGAGCCTGATGGGAACCACCTGGATGGGAGAGTTCGGCAAGATCGGCGTGCTGGACCAGGTCCCCAGCTCAGTCAGCAAGAGTGACTTCTATTCGGGCGCCTGGGACGCGGTGGTAGTCAACGGCAAAGCGGTGGGCGTGCCCTGGTACGTCGACACCCGGACCCTCTTCTACCGCACCGACCTGGCCCAGAAGGCTGGTATCAACTCGGCCCCCCAGACCTGGAACGATCTCATGAAACTGGCCCAGGCCTACAAGGCCTCGGGCAACCAGTACGGCATCTACCTGCAGAGCAACGACGATCAGGAGTGGCTGCCGTTCCTCTACTCCGCCGGCGGGGACGTCATGCAGAACGGCAAGTTCACCCTCGACAGCCAGGCCTCAGTCAAGTCGCTGACCGAGTGGGTCAAGTATTTCCAGCAGGGTCTCACGCCCAAGAGCGAGGCACAGGGCTTTGACGTCACCCAGACATTCACGTCAGGCGCCACTCCCATGTTCATCTCCGGCCCCTGGCAGATCAGCACGCTAATGAAGAGCGATCCCCAGATCACCGGGAAGTGGGCTGTCGCGCGGGTGCCCAAGGACCAGTCGTCGACGTCCTGGGCTGGCGGCGGCGACCTGGCGGTCTTCAAGAACAGCCAGCACCGCGACGCCGCCTGGAAGCTGGTGCAGTTCATGGCCCAGAGGGAACAGCAGATCAGCTGGTTCAAGACGATCAACGACCTGCCTGCTGTCAAGGCCGCGTGGCAGGACCCGGCGCTGTCAGGTGACCAGAACCTAAAGGTCTATGGCGACCAGCTCACCACCACCAAGGCCCCGCCGGCAATCGCCGAGTGGACGGAAATCGACAAGAGCATCAACGACTGGCTGGAGAAGGCCAGCGTGGGTCAGGTGACACCTGCCCAAGCAGCTGCTGGCATGCAGCAGGCGGCGACCTCCCTCCATAAGTCGTGAGCCAGCTTCCGATCACCGCGGCGCCGCAACCCGTGGCGGCGCCACCCGCTCGCCGGGGCGGGGACGTGCGTGCCACGCTGACCGGCTATGGGTTCGCGGCTCCTTATCTGATCCTCTTTCTGGTCTTCCTGGCCCTGCCGATCCTGGCCTCGCTCGTCCTGAGCTTCACCGACTTCAGCCTGGGCGACCTGACGGCACCGCTCGGCGCCCCCTTCATAGGCCTCCAGAACTACGCCAAGCTCTTCGGCGACGACAAGTTCAAACAGGCCTCCCTCAACACTGCCTACTTCACACTGGTGGGGCTTGTAGCCACGCTCGTGCTGGGCCTGATCGCGGCGCTGGGACTGAACCGCGCCCTGGGCCGGCTCCGCAGCATTTTCCGAGTCGGCTACTACCTGCCAACCGTTACCAGCATCGTCGCCATAGCCGTCATCTGGCGATTCCTGCTCGACCCCAACTTCGGCCTGATCAACGGGATGCTGAAGCAGATCGGGGTCAGCGGGCCCAACTGGCTCGGCAACCCCACTCTGGCCATGCCCTGCATCATCGCTATGGCAGTCTGGCGCAACCTCGGCAACACGATGGTGCTCTTTTTGGCCGGACTGCAGGGGATCCCCGAAGACGTGTACGAGGCGGCCAGGATCGACGGCGCGACTCCCTGGCGCCAGTTGTTGCGCATCACGCTGCCGATGCTGCGACCGACTGTGCTCTTCGTGGCGGTGATCACGAGCATCGGCTATCTGCAGCTCTTCGAGGAGCCGTTCGTCATGACGCAGGGTGGCCCCCTGAACAAGACGCTGTCGATCTCGATGTACATGTACCAGGAGGGCTTCAGCTACTTCCACCTGGGCTATGCGAGCTCGATCGGCTACGTCCTCTTCGTAGTCATAGCGGCGGTGACAGCCCTGCAGTTCAGGCTGCTCAGGAACGACTGATGGCCACAACCACGGCAACCAAACCCTCCGCCACGGTCAGGCGGACTGGCACGAGAGAAAGGGCCGCGCTCAGCAAGGGTCTGGTCTACATCGGCTACACGATAGGTCTCGTGCTGGTGGCGGGACCGTTCGTATGGATGGTCGCCGGTGCGTTCAAGACAGCGCCGGAGCTGCACAGGATCATCCCCACCTTCCTGCCCGCCGAGCCGACGCTCGACAACTTCCACACCCTTTTCGAGAAGCTGAACTTTCCGCTCTACTTTCTCAATTCGGCGATCGTCGCCTTCTTCGTGGTCGGCGCCAACCTGCTCTTCTGCTCGATGCTGGCCTACGCGCTGACCAAGCTCCGGTTCGCCGGCCGGGACAAGATCTTTCTCCTGGTGATGGCCACGCTGATGGTGCCGAGCACGGTGACGCTGGTGCCGCTTTTCGTGCTGATGAGCGCGATCGGGTTGGTGAACACCTACGCAGGCCTGATCCTGCCTTTCGCGGCTGGTCCCTTCGGCGTCTTCCTGATGCGGCAGTTCATCGGCAGCATCCCTGACGATCTGGTCGAGGCGGCCAGGATCGACGGCGCCAGCGAGCTCCGCATCTTCCGTTCGGTGATCATGCCGCTCTGTCGCACGCCTTTGGCGACGCTTGGGATCTTCACCTTCCTGGGCTCGTGGAACAACTTTCTCTGGCCGCTGGTGGTGAGCACCAGCGAGCGGATGTACACGCTGCCGGTCGGCGTGGCCACGTTCTCCATCGGCCAGCACAGCTCCGACTACGGCACGTTGATGGCGGGTTCGGTGCTGCTGGTGGCGCCGGTGCTGATCGTCTTCCTCCTGCTTCAACGGTATTTCACGCAGGGCATCGCGATGACCGGGATCAAGGGCTGAGGAGGGTAATGGCTGTGCAAGATCGAGATGTGATCCCAACCAGGCTGGTGCATCGGGGCTGGCGCGGCGCCCGCTTCGGGCTGGTGGTCGGCCTGGTGACGTTACTAACGGCAGCGTCCATGCCGGTCTCTGGCGTCTACGCCGACCAGAGCGGTGGCGGTGGGGACAACAACAGCGGGCAGGGGGCTCTCAACGCACAGCAGCGGGCAGTCCTCTACAGCATCGCCCGTGATACGTGGAAGTTCTACGCCGCCGACGTCGACCCCAACACGCACCTGCCGCTTGACAACATAGGTCCCAACGGCAAGCGCGGCACCTATACGTCGGCCGCCAACATCGGCGTCTACCTGTGGGCCGTGGTGGCGGCCAACGATCTCGGCCTCATCAGCCGGGAGGGCGCGCGCGCAGAGATCGCTTTCACGCTGCTCGAAGTCGGCCGGCTGGCCAGGGACCATGGCTTCCTCTACCAGTGGTACGACACGACTACCGGCCATGTCATCCGTGGCCCTAACGACATCGAGTGCGCGACTGAGACCGCACCGACCTTCGATAACTGCTATTTCATCTCCAACGTCGACAACGGTTGGTACGCGTCGGGGCTGATATTGGTGAGGAGCGCCATGCCGGAGCTCCGGGGCCTCGTCAACACCCTCCTGACGCCGATGAACTTCGGGCTCTTCTACGACAGCAGGCCCCAGACTGCATGTAACGTCAACCCGGCAATAATCGGCAACCAGCCGGCCGGGCAGATGTTCGGCGGCTATTATGTCGGGCTGCCAGTCGATCAGGGGGAGAACTGGAAGCACTACTACCACAACGGGGCCCTCTACAGCGACCCCCGCATCTCGGCCTACATTGGAATGGGGCTGCACCAGATGCCAGGTGATGTGTGGTGGCGCAGCTGGCGGACACTTCCGCCCAAGCAATGCCTCAGCGATCCCGATTTCTCCTGGCAGGGACAGTGGCCCGTGGCCGGCTACTGGCAGGTTTACAAGGACCCGCAGTCAGGCAAGCGATTCAACGTCTGGGAAGGCCACTACACCTACCCTGGCAGCAAC
>JALZAW010000265.1:0-2423 GCA_030948155.1 Candidatus Dormiibacterota bacterium
TTGCAGTCGATGACCGGCACCAGCGGCGGCAGCTGGGGCACCGCTGGGAAGGTTCTCTTCAGATCCTCGAGGCCGAGGCCGGCGACGTCCCGCTGCCAGGCCGCCAGGTCGGCTCGGGCTGGGCAGCGAACGCCGCAGCTGGCACAGTTCTGCTGGCACCGACCCCAGTCGCAGCCGTCGGCGTGGCCCCCGCAGCGAGTCAGCTCGGGGCACCGGTTGCAGGCCGCTGCTCGTCGTGGATCGAGGCGGATCTCCGGTGGCGGTCGCGGTAGTGGGGCCCTCGTCGAGCGCAGGCGGTTCAAGGCGACAACCGCCACGGAAAGGGCGACCGCCTCCTCGCCCTCGGCCAGGAGCTGCTCGACGAGCGCGGCGAGGGCCGGGGGCAAGTCGCCGGCGACGCCCAGCAGCAGCTCCTGGGTGATTGAGCTCGAGGACCTCGAGGATCCGCCCCGCCGTTTTCTCCCCAGCTCGAGCTCCGGCGGCGCCGGGGCCCCCATCAGGCTGCTCGCCCGAAGGGCCGCCGATCCCGCTCGAGGGCGTCGTGGTAGTTACCGGCGGCCGAGCCGGGCTCCAACTGCCAGGGGTTGCAGCAGATGGGCCGGTCGCAGGTGTGGCGCAGCCACATCCCCGGAGGCACAGGTCCCCGGACGATGTTGAAGACGAGCGAGTGCACCTGGAGGCAGCGGCTGCCTCGCCGGCCCTCACGGATGCGCCCATAGCCGAAGCGCGAGCGCCAGTGGCCGAGGAAGTCCCAGCAGTCCTGCTCGCCTACGGTGGGCTCGATCCATGGTCCGCGAATCTGGGCCCAGAGCTGCTCTGCCAGCGGCCGGCAGGGCGGACAGCGGCGCCTCATGAGACTGCCTCGAGCCGGGCTGGCTCCGCAGCCGGGCAGTCCTCCCGGTGCCACACCCGCAGGACGACATGGGGCGCTGCAGGCGGGAAATAGATCCGGCCATCGGGCCGACGCCGGATGTGCTCGTGGATCGCCGCCGCCACCAGAGTTCGGGGGCAGTCGCAATGCACCGGGTCACCCACTGGCAGGACCTCGTCGGTCATGACGCCAGCGCCGCGGTGGCCCGCTTCACCAGGCGCTGGAGCCGTCGACACTCGGTGCAGACCGACTGCCGGCACAGCGGGCTCATAGGCTGTTCGCAGCTGGTGCAGAGCCGCCGCTCCAGCTCTGGGTCCGAGGTCTCCAGCGGCCAGGTCTTAGGCAGGTAGCGCCCGCGTAGGTCGAGCAGCTGGCCGTGCGCTGCGATCGTGTCTGGCGGGACCACCAGCTCCTCGCCGGCGGCGGCCTGCAGCAGCAGGACCAGGTCGGCGATCCAGCGCGGGACCTCGAGCTGCTGTCGCAGATTCCCTACCTCACAGCACTCAACGGCGTGGTCGATGAGCCGGCAGACGTAACGCCGTTCCTGCTTGGTCATGACGACCTCACCAGGTCGAGTGCGACGTGAAGGAGGAGGCCGGCGAGGAAGGTGAGGCCGATGAGCCTGTAGACGGAGCCGCTGAGCGTGGCCCTCATGACCGCACGCTCCCGCGCTCCCCGGCAGTGCTCCTCGCGAGGGCGGCCAAGGCGCGGGCGCAGGCCTCGCAGAGGTGTGGGGTTTTGGCGCTGCCCTCCTGTCGGGTGCGGGCGAGGACCGGGCGCATGCAGATTGCTCGTGACCAGGCGCAGCCAGGTGGACCCCGCGGCCAGAGGCGGTGACGATCTCGAATCGCATCAGGCCGCCCCTCCTCGCCGTGGCTGCCGCCAGGTCTCAAGCGCCTGCCAGAGGTGCCGGTTGAGGCCGCTCTCGACGGCCTCCTGGGCCTGGCGTCCGCGTGCGCTGTAGGAGTCCTCGGCGAGCAGCGGCTCGGTGTAGCACTGGAGCAACCGCTCGCAGTGCTCCTCCAGGCTCCGGACGTTGCTTAACGTCGTGGCCATGGCCGCCCCTCCCAGCCCTGCACGAGGCTTCGGACCTCGGTGTCAGATAGCCCCTCGGCCCTGGCCAGGAGGAGCAGACTTTCCGATCCCAGCAGGCCCTGCCGGCGCCGGAGCACGTGGGCGAGCTCTCGCCGCGCTGGAATACCCCCACTGCCCAGGCGCGGCCGCCGCCCGATGTCGCCAGTGGTCCTGATGACGGTGGCCATCAATCGAGCTCCGCCAGCCGCTTGAGCTGCTCGACCACTTCCGAGAGCTCGTCCGCGATCGCGACCGACGCGATCACCTGGAAGCGGAGCAGCTCCTTCGGGCTCGCCTCCCGGATCTCACCCAAGGTGGGCAGGCCGTCCTTGACGGGTTGGGTGGTGAAGCTGGCCATCAGGACGCGGCCTCCGCCACCAGCTGGACCAGTACGTCATCTGCGTGCCGGCCGTCGAGGTGGTTGAGCAGGGTTCCCACTGCCTCCCAGAGCGCCTCCTGAGCGCCCCGGTCGTACATG
>JALZAW010000265.1:2433-4337 GCA_030948155.1 Candidatus Dormiibacterota bacterium
CGTCGAGGTGGGTCTGGTGCGTGCAGGGCGTCCAGGACTCCGCAGGTTTCTGCGATAGAGTGGGCACGGCTAACTCCTTCACAAGGGGTGTTGGCTTGCCGTCGCGCTCGCTTTGCAGGCATGGCGCGGCGGCTTTCTGTTTGGTTGGGCTGCGAGCGTCAGGTCAGCTCATAGGCGCCCTCCAGCAGAGTCACGGCGTGCTTGGGCACCAGGGCTGTTTGGCCGGGATCCAGCCACCGGCGGCGGCCAGCTAAGCGCGTACGCGTGATCGCCTGGATGCGATACCGCTTCGCCGTCTCCTCGACCACCAGGACCTCCTGGCTTGAGCGGCCTGCCCAGCCGTTCCGGTGGATCTGGGCGGGACGAGCAATCACCGGCCACCCCCGACCGGCTTCCGTCCGGGTTCTAGCCCGAGTACTCCTGGACGGGGTACTCCTCCACCGGCTCCTCCTCGAGCCGGTAGGTGACGACGATCAGTCCCTCGGCGCTGGTGAAGGGCTCGTGCGCGAGCTCGTACCCCCGCTGCTCGAGGGCGTCCGCCTCCCAGGTGAACTCGTCCGAGGTCAGGTACTCGCGCTTGATCCGGACCGGCAGCTCGCCCGCAGCTTCGTAGGCCTCGAGCTCGGCCATGCGCGCGTAGTGGTCCCGATGTCGGTCCGCCCAGAAGGCGTTGACCCGGCCTTCGGCCAACCGCTGGGCGACCTTCAGGTAGAGCCAGATCCCGCCGCCCACCAGCACGGCGATGGTTAGGAGGACGAGGCCCAGGATCGTGTCCATGCGCTCGTTCAGAAGCGTCTGATCCATCAGGTTGCTCCTGGGAGGCATTTAACACCTCGGCGCCCCGTGTAGCCACCTATAGACCCTCACCCGTGACAGGGCGTCGCTCCCACCAACCTCGGCGGCCCAAGCAGTCCTCGAGTGCATGACCTGCGTTGGGTCGACCCGGGAGCTGCGGCAAGGCCTTACGCGTGCCCTCGCCCATTGGTTGCCAGACAACTCCGAGGACGCCCAGGAGGAGCAGTTGCTCGGCCGTCGTCGTCCAGTGAGAGACATGGCGGGCGTCCGGTTTAGCGGCGTCGACGGCCTGGCGGATGCTGCGCTCTCGCGGCTCCCGGTCGGCAACCCAGAGCACGTGGTTGAACTCCCCTACCGGAACCGGGAGGCGCTTGTAAAAGGCGCCGTAGCCTCTGGCCTTAGCCGTGAGCGCCGAGGGCGGCTCTGTGGACCGGTCCCACTCCAGCTGGAAGGTGACCTCCCGGCCGCCGGCCAGGTAGCGGCCCCAGCCATCCGGAGCAGGTGCCTGCTCCCCGCCGCGCTCCTGATAACGCCGGCGCATCGCGGCCTCACCCATCCAGGCGTCGAGACCCTGGTCGTGGAGCATTCGACTTTCTCGGGCCAGCGCGGCGAAGAAGCCGGTCACCCCCAGGTCGTGGTCGAGCTGCGTCGCGAAGTAGGCGGCGTTGTAGGCACGCTGCACCAGCCGCTGCGTTCCCGCGGCGTCGAGGTCACGGATGGCGGCAAGGACCAGGGCGCCTTTCTGACGCAGTAGGTAGGCCGCTGGCAGCTTGACCCAGGAACCGGCGGGCGTCCGACTCCAGCGCAAGACTAGGCCCAGGCCGTCGGCGTTCCGGATCCGAACGACGGTGCCGTGCCGATCCCTTCGGATGATTGGCGGCCGCAGCTTCCGGAGGCGTCGCTGCGCGGCTCGCAGATTAGAGAAGAGCAAGGCCTGCAGGTCCTCAGTCGTCAGGTAGCCGTGCTCGCCCAGCAGTGCGAGGAGCGCCCGGTCCCGTGAGCCGAGCCCACGGACCAGCCTGGCCACATCCGCCCGCGCCAGCCGTCGGCCCTCAGCCCAGTCGTCGTCCTCACGAACCACCGGCGTCCGGGGCCGCGCCTGCCAGGCC
>JALZAW010000266.1 GCA_030948155.1 Candidatus Dormiibacterota bacterium
GCACATCGCGCTTGGTCACGCGCCCGCCGAGCCCGGTCCCCTTGATCCCGGCGAGATCCACGCCACTCTCTTGAGCCAGCATGAGCACGCCGGGCGAGAAGCGATGGCCCTCGCTGTCCGGCTGGGTGGCCGCAGGGGCTTCGGCGGCTTCGTCCGGGGCCTGACCAACAGGTTCCGGCGCCGCCTGCGGCGACGGTCTGGGCTGAGCATCGGCTGCTCTCGCCTGGCCAGCCGAGGGCATGGCATCACCGCCGCCGGCGGGCTGGTCTGCAGCTGCCGCTGTCGCTGTCGCTGTCGCCTCCACCTTCTCAGGAGCGGCTGCGCCGCTGCCCTCACCCTCGAGCTCGACGAGGGCGATCTCGCTGCCTGCTTGTACTGTCGCGCCTTCCTCGGCCAGGATCTCCTTCAGCACGCCGGTCACCGGCGCCGGCACTTCGGCATTCACCTTGTCGGTGTCCACCTCGAGCATGGGCTCGAACTCCACCAGCTTTTGGCCTGGCTTCACCAGCCACTTGGAGATGGTCCCCTCATGGACCGACTCGCCGAGCTGCGGCATCGTCACCTTGGTAGTAGCCATCAGCTAGTGCCCTAGAACTCCGCCAGTTCCATTAGCGCCCGCGTGACCTTTTCGGGACTGGGCATAAAAAAGTTCTCCATCGGCTCCGCGTACGGCATCGCCGGCACATCCAGGCCGCCCAGTCGCTTGACAGGAGCGTCGAGCCAGCGCCACGCCTCATCGGCGATGATGGCGGCCACTTCGGAGCCGACCGACACACTGAAGTTGTCCTCGTAGAGGACCAGGCACTTGCCGGTCTTGCGGGCGGAGGCCAGGATGGCGTCCTTGTCCAATGGATAGACCGTCCGCAGGTCGATTACCTCGACGCTGTAGCCCTGCTCCTCCAGGTTCGTCGCCGCCTGCAGCGCGTAATGCACCATGAGGCCGTAGCAGAAGACCGAGATGTCATCCCCCGCTCGCACGACTCTCGCCTGCTGGAGCGGGATCAGGTACTCACCCTTGGGCACAGCCTCCTTGAACATCCGGTAGAGGCGCTTGTGCTCGAAGAACAGCACAGGATCCTCCTCGCGCATGGCTGCGAAGAGCAACCCCTTCGCCTCATAAGGAGTCGAGGGAATGACTATCTTCAGGCCCGGTGTCGCAAAGCGCGCCTCAACCGACTGCGAGTGGTAGAGCGCGCCATGAACGTGGCCGCCCATCGGCGCCCGGATGACCATGGGCACGCCCCAATCGCCGTTGGTTCGGTAGCGGAACTTAGCTATCTCATTGGTGATCTGATTGAAGGCCATGTGAGCGAAGTCAGTGAACTGCATCTCCGCCACCGGTCGCTTGCCGGCCAGCGCCAGGCCCAGCGCGACGCCCGCGATTGACGATTCAGCGATCGGCGTGTCCAGCACCCGCTCGCCGCCGAAGCGGTGGTAGAGGCCGTCGGTGACCAGGAAGACGCCGCCCTTCGGGCCGACGTCCTCCCCCAGCACCACCACGCGCTCGTCGTGCTCCATCTCCCAGGCGAGGGTGTCCCGCAGTGCCTGCACCATGTTGACCTCTCCGGTCTCGGTTTCCGGCGCGGGATCCTTGGCCTCGGGCACGCTCAGCGCGTACACGTTGGACAGCGCGTCTTCAGGTTGGGCGGCGGGGGAGTCAAGCCCCTCTCGGGTGGCCTGGGTGACCTCTTCCTTTACGTCCTCCTCGTACTCCTGGACCTGCTTCTCGCTGAGGATGCTCTGCTCTATCAGCTTCGTTCGAAAGCGGCTCAGGCAATCATTTGAGGCCAGCTGTTCCAGCTCCTCCTGGGTGCGGTAGCGCCGCTGGTCGTCTTCGGAAGAGTGCGCGCCCAAGCGGTCGACTATCGTTTCGATGAGCGTCGGGCCCTGGCCCCCGCGCGCTCGAGCCACAGCCTGCTTGGCGACGTGGTAGGCGGTCACCGGGTCGCGCCCGTCGAGGGTGATGCCGGGGAAACCATAGCCGAGAGCCCGCTGAGCAGCATGCTCGATCGCGTACTCCTTATTGAAGGGAGTCGAGATCGCGAAGCCGTTGTTCTGGCAGACGAAGACGATGGGCAGCTTGTAGATGGCTGCGAAGTTGAACGCCTCATGGGCGTCACCCTCGGAGCCCGCGCCCTCGCCGTAGGAGGTCATGACTATCTTGTCGGAGCCGTCCATCTTGAGCGCGTAGGCCGCGCCGGCGCCATGGACCATCTGCGTCGCCAGCGGGGAACCGCCGGAGATGATGTTGAGCCTGGTGTCGCTGAAATGGCCCGGCGTCTGCTTGCCGCCGGAGGCGGGGTCGGCCGGCTTGGCCAGCACCGAGAGCATGAGGTCCAGCGGCGTCAAGCCCATGCGGAAGCAGAGGACCACGTCGCGGTAGTAGGGAGAGATCCAGTCGTGCTGGGGCCGAAGAGGCCAGGAGACGCCGACCTGGGCCGCCTCATGGCCGGCGCAGGAGATGATGAAGGGCGCCCGACCCTGGCGGTTCAGGACCTGGCAGCGGTAGTCGATCTGGCGGCCCAGGAGCATCAGGTGAAACCAGCTGCCCAAGGTCTCCTCGTCCAGATCGGTGTCGCGCCAGTCGACGGGGTCCTGGTAGTGCCACTCACCGACCCTGGTGGTCTCTTCTGCCTTGGATTGCGTCTGCGCCATCTCTGGTCCGCCTCTCAGATGTTGAGCGCGGCGCCGTCGACCGCCAGCGCTGCCTCGCCGAGCACCTCGGTGAGGGTCGGGTGGGGGTGAATATTGCGGCCGATCTCCCAGGCGTCGCCCTGGAAGAGGCGGGCCAAGGCCGGCTCGGCAATCAGCTCAGTCGCCTGCACGCCGACGACATGGGCGCCCAGCAGCTGGCCCGTCTTCTTGTCAGCGATCAGCTTGGCGAAGCCTTCGGTCTCACCGTGAATCAGGGCCCGGCCGTTGGCCAGGAAGGGAAACTTTCCGCTCTTCACCTCGTGGCCCTGCTCGCGGGCTTGAGCTTCGGTCAGGCCGACTGACGCGATCTCTGGTGTCGAGTAGGTGCAGCGGGTGATGAGATCCTGGTCCATGGCGTGGATTCGCTTGCCGGCGATGTCCTCGACAGCGGTGACACCCTCGTGCGCCGCCGCGTGGGCCAGCAGGTAGCCTCCGACCACGTCGCCGATGGCCCAGATGCCAGCCACGTTGGTTCGCATCCACTCATCGGTCTTGACGAAACCATGCTGGTCGCACTCCACGCCGGCCTCCTGGAGCCCGCAGTCTTCGCTGTTGGCCACCCGTCCGATCGCGACCAGCAGCTGCTCCGCCCTCACTTCACCTTCCTCCAGTTGCACCGTCACGCCGTCGTCCGCAGGCCTCACCTCTCGGACCCGTGCGTTGAGGCGGCAGTCGATGCCTGACTTCTTGAAGGCCTGCAGTAGGACCTTCGAGACCTCCTCGTCCTCGAGAGGAACGAGCCGGGGCAGTGCCTCGACCAGCGTCACCTCGGTGCCGAGCTGCTGGTAGTAGGTGGCGAACTCGACGCCGATGGCGCCGGCGCCGATGATGGCCACCGAGTGGGGGATTTCGGCGGCCAGGACTGCATGGTCGGAGTTGATCACGCGCCGGCCGTCGAACTCGACTTCGGGCAGGCCTCGGGGCCGGGAGCCTGTCGCCACGATGACTGCGTTGGCCTTGACGGTCTGCTCGCCGATCTGGATGCTGTCCCTGCCGCTCATCCTTCCATGGCCCTCGATGACATCTATGCGGTTCTTCTTCATCAGGCCCTGAACTCCCTTCCAGAGCTGGTTCACGATAGCGTCGCGGCGGCTGGCAACAGTGCTGGCATCGAACTTGACCTCGCCGTTGACACCGTACTCGCTGCCCCGCGCTTGAACCTTGTGGAAGAGGTTCGACGACTCCAGCAAGGCCTTGGTGGGGATGCAGCCCAGGTGCAGGCAGGTTCCGCCCAGCTTGGCCTGCTCAACCAGAACCACCCGTTGTCCGAGCTGCGCAGCTCGGATCGCCGCCGTGTAGCCGCCGGTACCGCCACCCAGGATGGCGACGTCGTATTCGCTCGCCGCCATTAGTGTCCGGCGCCAGAGATTCGGCGGCCAATTGCGGCTCCGGACGCCGATGCCGGCGTCATGGGACCCGGCCCGTCGTCGTCACGCATCGACGATGCGCTCCTCCTCGTACCACCCGTTCCTTGTCCTCGGCACCCGACCAGCACCCTTCGGGTGCTTGCCACAATTTCCTCACCGAACATCTGGCGCAGGACACTAGTTCTGCTGGCCGGTTGAGTTGTGCGCGACCGGTTCCGGGCCCAGCCACTCAGAGGCGGGACGGAGAATGCGGCCGTCTTTCGCCATGTACTCC
>JALZAW010000023.1 GCA_030948155.1 Candidatus Dormiibacterota bacterium
CGTCCACGACGAGGGGCACCCCTGCGCTGGCCACCACCTCGTAGACCATGCGCCACGTGGAGCGATCACTGCCCAACCCGGGACCTATGTAGCCGGCCGCCGCCGCGTGCAATTGGCGCAACACACCGTCAGCCGCCGCGCGGCTGATGGCTCCCGGCGCCGCCTCCGGGAGCCGGTTGGCCATGACCTCTGTGCACTTGACCGCCAGGATGGGATAGAGGCTCTCGGCCACCAGCAATCTCACCATCCCCGCCCCTGACCGGGCGGCTGAAGTGGCGGAGAGGAACGCTGCCCCGGTCAGCCCCAGACTGCCGGCGACGCCCACCACGGTTCCGAACGAGCCCTTGTGCGCCTGCGGTGGCCGCTCCGGCAGGCCCACAGCGTCGGGCGCCGGGAGTGGTTCCTCCTGAACATCGGCCAGAGCCAGGCTGGCGCTGGCGACTGCGATCCCCGCCTGATGCGTGATGCTGAGGGCGATTTGAGGCTGCGGATGCGCGTACGGGGAACTTGACTCAAGCAGGCGGACACGAGGCGCTCCGTCGGGTCCGGGCAGGATCTCGATGTTGCGGCGCGAGTAGCGGATTGGCGTGCCGGTGAAGCACTTGATCACCGCCTCCTTGGCCGCCCAGCGTCCAGCCAACTTCTCACTCCGGCCGCCGCAGTAGGCGAGCTCGGCGGGCGTAAAGGTCTTCTTCAGGAAGCCCGCACCCGAGCGCCTGACCGCGAGGCCCATTCGCTCGACCCCGCATAAATCCACGCCAACAGTCCGGATCACCCCACAGAGCCTTTCAAGCGGCACATGACCACGCTTTTCCTGGGTCGGGCGTTAGGTCGATAGGCCGGGTTCATCCCGGCCGGTACGCATCCTGGGGCCCGACATGCGACGGCGGCTTGACGACTACCATCGACTCCGACACCGGCTGAAGTGAAGCACAAATCCGGTGGGGTTCCGGAAGGGGAGGCCTGCCTCCCCTTGCCCGTTGCCTCCCTTTGCCCGTTATTCGACGGTTACGGATTTTGCCAGGTTGCGCGGGTGGTCCACATCCTTGCCCAACTCCAGCGCCACGTAGTAGGCGAAGATCTGGAGCGCGACGCTGGCCAGCACCGCCGAGGTGAGCTCGTCCGCCCGAGGGATCACCAGAAGATCGGTCGCCAGCTCCTGCAACTCGACCTCCCCTTCGCTGACCACAGCCAGGACGGGCGCGTCGCGGGCCACGAACTCATGCACGTTGCTGATCATCTTCTCGCGCGTAGAGCTCTCAGTACAGATCGCCACAACTGGGAACTGGGGGTCCAACAATGCGATCGGGCCGTGCTTGGCCTCTCCGCCCGACGAGCCCTCGGCGTGGATGTAGCTGATCTCCTTCAGCTTGAGTGCACCTTCCAGCGCGACGACGTGACCGAGACCCCGGCCCACGTACATGAAGTTGCGGTAGTGAGCGTAGCGGTGCGCCAGGCGCGCGATGTCCGCCTCCGACTCGAGCAGCCGCCGGATCTGCTCCGGCAGCGCCCGCAGGCTTGCGGCGAGCTCCTGGCGGCGCTCGATCGGCAATCGGCCGCGGGCGCCGGCCAGCCGGAGTGCGAGGAGGGCCTGGCTGACCACGTGGGCTATGAAGGTCTTGGTGGAGGCGACACTGATCTCGGGCCCGGAATTGAGGTAGATGGCACCGTCGGCGTCACGCGCAGCGCTGCTGCCGACCACGTTTGTGACGGCGAGGCTGAGCGCCCCGCGCGCTCGAGCCAGGTTCAACCCGACGAGGGTGTCGGCAGTTTCACCCGACTGGGTGATCACCACGGCGAGATCGTCCTCAGTCACGGTCGGCCGCCGATATCGAAACTCGGAAGCGTCAATCGCTCGGGCCGGCAGGCCTGCCCAATCCTCGATCAGCTGCTCGCCCGCCAGCGCCGCGTGCAGTGAGGTGCCCATGCCCAGCAGCAGCACCTGGCGGCAGGTGCGCAAGCGTTCAGAGGGCACGTCAAATTCAGCGAAATGCACGTTGCCGGCCTGGTCCAGCCGACCACGCACCGTATTCGCTACCGCTTCCGGCGTCTCGTGGATCTCCTTCAGCATGAAATGAGCAAAGCCGCCCTTCTCGGCTTGGCTCACGTCCCAGTCGACGTGCACAACCTTGGCCTCTACCGGGCGACCGTCCAGTGTCGAGACCTGGGCGCCCAGGGCGGTCACCGCCGCCAGCTCACCTTCGCCCAGAATCAGCGCCCGCTTGGTGTAGGGGATGATCGCGGTTATGTCAGAGGCTATGAAGTTCTCCCCTTCGCCCAGACCTACCACAAGAGGTGCGTTGAGACGGGCGCCGACCAGCAGGTCAGGGTCGTCAAGACAGAACATGGCCAAGGCGTAGGCGCCGCGCAGCCTCTGTAGGGCCTGGCGGACGGCCGCCAGGAAGTCACCCTTGTAGTACTGCTCGATCAGGTGGGGCACTACCTCGGTGTCGGTGTCGGAGAGGAACTCATGCCCGGCCGCCGACAGCTCGGCCTTGAGCTCGGCAAAGTTCTCGATGATGCCGTTGTGCACTACGGTGATCCGGCCTGTGCAGTCTGCGTGGGGGTGGGCGTTCACGGTCGTTGGCCTGCCGTGCGTGGCCCAGCGGGTGTGGCCGATGCCCAGATGACCGCTCGGCGCCTGTCCCCGCAGCTTTTCGATCAGGAGATCAACCTTGGCCTCGCTCTTGGTCAGGCTCGTCGTCTTCTGGCCCGTCTCCAGCACAGCCAAGCCGGCCGAGTCATAGCCCCTGTACTCGAGCCGCTTCAGCGCCTCGAGAAGGATGGGGGTCGCCTCGCGCGGCCCGAGGTATCCGATGATGCCGCACATTAAGTAATCACCTGAAACGCTCTCCACCTGATCTGGCTGGTCAACTCCCTAACCTGAACGTCCGGCTCGATAAGACAGTTACCCACTGGCGGTCGGAGAAGGAGATGGGCTGGTTCCCGGTGGCGGGCTCGGTGCCGCGCAGTTGAAAGCCCGGTTCACGCTGACGGTGATCTTGGCGCTCTTGGGTGTGATGTTGACCTGCTCTGGCGCGCGCAGCGCGACGGTGTAGGTGCGGTTGGCGTTGAGGCCTGAGATGTCGATCGGGTCGGTCGATACATCGTTCAGCTTCCCCACCGCGTCGGCCGGCCCCTGCACGGTTACGAACTGACCCGGCAGATAGTCGACCCGGGAGATCGCAAAGCCGCAGGCCTGGGTGCCTGTGATGTTCGGGGTGATGGGCACGGTCTTGGTTTGAGTACCACCCAGGGTGTCGATCCGTACGGTTACGCGCGGGGGTGTCCAGCTCGGAGCCGGAAAGCGATTGAGCTGACTCAAGTCAACCGGGTGACCGCGCTGCTGGAAAAGAACTCGCTGGCTGGGCGTCTCGATGGTGGCGGCAGTGGAGACCGGCGCGTCGTAGAGGACATAGGCGGTGAGGTCGGTCAGATCGCTCGCGGCCGAGGTGACGGAAACCTTGCAGGCGCCCTGGTCATTGCCGCAGATGGCGGCGCTGGTCTTGATCTGGATGCCCGGGCTGACCTTGGGCGTCTGGACCTCGATGCCCAGGTCGGCTGTCTGCATGGCTTCGATGCTCACTGTGATAGGAACCGAGGCCGAGCGAAGCGTGACGCCGGAGGGCACGTCAGCCGGTTGGGCGTAAAAGGTCTGATTCGGCCCCGGGCGGGCTTTCTGCAAATCGAGGCTGACGCCGGCGGCGGTCGCGCGATAGCGCTCAACCGCATCGCGCAAGCCGACCACCGGCACAGTGACTGTCGTTTGGTACTGGGTCAGCACGAGCTTGTTGCCGCTGGGCAGGTTGTACTGCACCTTGGCGCTAACGCTCTGCACCTCGAGCGGGTTCTCGGAGAAGGCGAGCGCACCCAGCAGCGCCAGCGTTAGCGCCAGCGCCAGCGCCTTGAGCCGCCAATTGGCGACGATCCAGCTCACCTGTAGAACCGCGTCTGCAGGAAGCGCCAGTTGGGTAGGCTGGGGCGACCGGACCCTTCCGTCTGGCTGCGCTGAAGGCTGCCCGTCAGCCGGGCGCGGAGCCCGTCGGCATCCAGGTTGCGGGTGATGTTGCCGTTCTCGACCACAGAGATTCCGCCGGTTTCTTCCGAGACGACCAGCAGGAGTGCGTCGGAGGCCAGAGACAGCCCAATCGCGGCTCGATGCCGGGTGCCCAAACGCTCATGGATGACCGACTCATCGGCTAGGGGTAGGAGGCAGCCGGCGGCCAGAATGGTATTGCCGCGGACGATCACCGCGCCGTCGTGGAGGGGCGAGTTGGGGAAGAAGATCGTCTGCAGAACCTCCGCTGACAGCTCGGCATTGAGGCGCACGCCGGTGCTGGCGTAATCGGCCAGACCGGTGTCTCGCTCGAAAGCTATGAGAGCGCCCGTGCGCCGAGCGGAAAAACGCTGGGCTGAGCGGATCGACTCGGCAATGGAGCGGTTGAACTGCTGGCTGGAGTAGGTGGTAAGACGAGGTAGGTTGCCGATTCGGCGGCCGACGACGTCAAGCATTCGGCGCAGTTCGGGCTGAAACAGCACAACTATCGTGATCACCAGGACCGGAGCGGCGTTTTGGAACAGCCAGCCGAGAAGTATGAGATGGAACTGGGTAGCAACCAGCCCCAGAATGGCCAGTACCACCAGGCCGACGATGAGCTGGGTCGCCTGGGTGCCGCGCACCAGGCGCAGAGCCTGATAGAGGATGAAGGCGACCACAATCACGTCCACCAACTCCAGCGGTCCCACGCGGGCCAGGATCACCAGGAACTGGGCGAGCGCAGCGCTGAGCGCCTCCATCAGGGGTCCGCCTGAAAAAGCAACGCCAGCAGCGCCATCTGGACGTGGAGACGGTTCTCAGCCTGATCGAAGACGCGGGACTGAGGACCCTCCAGTACTGCCTCGGAAACCTCCTCCCCCCGATGGGCAGGCAGGCAATGCATGAAGATCGCCTGCGGAGCCAGCCGCATCACTTCCTCATCGACCTGGTACTCGAGAAATTCCCGCCGCCGCTGCCCGGCTTCGGACTCCTGGCCCATCGAAGTCCATACATCTGTATAGACGATCGAGGCACCGGATACGTTCGATAGATCTGCGCTGACCCGCACGCCCGGCGCGGCGGCCTCCGACTGAGGTCGCGGCCGATAGCCGGGGGGACAGATCACCACTAGCGGAAATCCTAGAAGCGTCGCAGCCTCCATCAAGGACTGGACCACGTTATTGCCGTCTCCGACGAAGACTACCTTCGTGGACGCGTCCAGGCGGCCCACAGCCTCGCGCATTGTCATCAGGTCGGCCAGCACCTGGCAGGGATGCGAGGCGTCGGTCAGCGCGTTTATCACAGGCCCCCGGCAACCGTTCGCAAGAGCCAGCAGGTCCGCGTGATGGAAAAGTCTGGCGACTATGCCATCAACGTAACGGTCCAGCACTCTGGCCACATCTGCCGCCGTTTCTCTCCTGCCAATGCCTATCTCGTCGTCCCGGAGGGTGACCGCGTGGCCGCCGAGCCGGTTGATCGCCACTTCAAATGAGACGCGGGTGCGGATCGAAGGCTTCTGAAAAAGCAGAGCCAGACTCCTGCCGGCCAGCGGCGTCCCCGACCAGCGTCCGCTCTTGATGGCGCCGGCCAGATCGAGAATGCGCTCAAGCTGCGGCCGCTGAAGCTGCGCGAGATCGAGAAAGTCTGTGCCGACCAGGCTCTGCACTTCGCTGGTCACCATGCAGACACTAACGCTATGCAGATCGCTAACGTTCTCCGACCATCTCCCCGATCAATACCCCACGCTCATCAGCGTCAACCCCCGCGCTGGGGCGCTGGGCGGGGCCAGTTGCCGGTCGCGGCCGGCCAACAGCTGCGACAGCCAAGCGGGCTCCTGTCGCCTCGCGCCGATTACTCGCAGCGCGCCAGCGATGCCGCGGATCTGGCCGCGCAGAAATCCCTCGCCGCTGATCATCAGATCCACCAGATCGCCCTGGCGAACTATCTCCGCCTCGCGCACCGACCTCGTGCGTTTGCGCAGCGGTTCCGCCGCGGCGCAGAATGCCGTCCAATCGTGCCTGCCGACGAGCAAGGCGACCGCCTGGCCCATGGCCCCCTCGTCCAGCCGTCGGTGCACATGCCAGCACTGGTGGCGAAACAGGGCGGGGCGCGCTGGGCGATCGAACCAGCGGTAGCGGTAGACGCGTTCTCGGGCTGAGAAGCGGGCGTGGAAGCCGGTCGGCGTCAGCTCGGCGGAGAGTACGCTCACGTCCGCGGGCAAGCGAGCGTTGAGAGCCTGCCTGAGTCGGTCGACGGTCAGGCGACCAGAATATTCGAAGCTGGCAACCTGGCCCAATGCATGCGCTCCCGCATCGGTGCGGCCCGCACCGTGAACTGTGGTTTCTTCCCCGGTGACGTGAAGCAGCGCTGCCCGCAGCTCACCCTCGACGGAGCGATGCTTGGGTTGCTGTTGCCAGCCGCAGAAGTCAGTGCCGTCGTACTCGAGGATGAGCTTGACGGTGGCTGCTTCTGGGTCGGCTAGCGCTTGGTGTACTGGGGCGCCTTGCGGGCGCGTTTCAGGCCGTACTTCTTGCGCTCCTTCATGCGCGCGTCGCGGGTGAGCAGGCCGGCCCTCTTCAACGCCGGGCGGAGGCTCTCATCGAAATCGATGAGTGCCCGGGCGATACCGTGAGCCACCGCTCCCGCTTGGCCGGAGACACCTCCACCTTCGACCTTGATACTGATGTCGAAGCGACGCAGGTTGTCGGTGAGCCGGAGCGGATTCAGCGCTGCGGTCTCCAGTGTGCGGCGGCCCAGGTAGCTGAGCGGAGCCTTCTCGTTGATCAAGATGCGGCCGCCACCTGGCGCGAGCCTGACTCGCGCGATGGCCGTCTTGCGCCGGCCGACGGCGCCGGTGTAGTGCTGTTCAGCCAACCTGCAGGTCCCCTTTCTGGTTGAAGGTTATGGTCTTTGGCTCCTGGGCCTGATGGGAGTGCTCACCTCCCGCGTAAACCCTCAGCCGAGCCAGCATGGCTGCCCCGAGGGTGTTGCCTTGAAGCATCCCCCGGACAGCGTTCTTGATAGCGAAGGTGGCGTCGCGCTCACTCTGCTCGCTGTAGGTGCGGGTGCGCAATCCGCTCGGGTAGCCGGTGTAACGCGTGTACTGCTTGTCAGACGCCTTGCTGCCAGTCACCACCGCGCGCGCGGCGTTGAGCACTATCACGTGGTCGCCGGTATTCAGGTGAGGCGTGTAGGTCGGCTTGTGCTTTCCCTTCAGCAGCTTGGCCACGTTGCTGGCGAGGCGACCGACAGGAATCCCAGTCGCGTCGACCACGTACCAATCGCCCTTCAGGTCTTCCTGCCGTGCGGTCCAGGTCTTGAACTTGGCCATCAGTCCACCAACTCGATGATCACCATCGGAGCTGCGTCTCCCAGCCGGGGACCCTTGTGAATGATCCGGGTGTAGCCGCCCGGCCGTTCCCGAAAGCGTGGCATGAGGTTGCTGAACAATTTGTCGGCCACCCCACTATCCGAGATATCCTCGGCCACACGCCGGCGGGCCGCCACGTCGTCAGCTTTGGCGGTAGTGATCAGCCGATCGACCCAGCGCCGCAACTCCTTGGCCTTCGCCTCAGTGGTGGTGATTCGCCCCGAGTCCAGCAGAGCCGTGCACAGGTTGCGCATCAGCGCCTTGCGCTGATTGTGGTTGCGGTTGAAGTGGCGGCCACTCTTCAGGTGTCTCATGAAAGTTCTAGCTGAAGATGGTGTCCATCTGATCAGGCTCGACGAAGCCTTTCTCCACCAGCCTTTCCCGGATCTCATCGAGCGACTTCTTACCGAAGTTACGCAGGCTGAGAAGCTCCTCCACCTTCCGGCTGAGCAACTGGCCTAGCGTGTTGATGTCGTTCGCACGCAGACAGTTGTAGGCGCGCACCGAGAGGTCGAGATCCTCGATGGCTATCTGGTCCATCCGGTTGCCCCCAGGCTCGGCTCTCTCGCCGGTGGGTGCAGCGAGCTGGATGTTCTCGCCGAACTGGGTGAAGAGCTCCAGGTGCCTCGTGAAGAGCGAAGCGGCGCCGCTCACCGCCTCCTCTGGGCTCAGGGTGCCATCCGTCCAGACTTCCAGGTTGAGCCGGTCGTAGTCGGTGGACTGACCGACGCGCGTCTTCTCGACCACAAAGTTGGCCTTGGTGACCGGCGAGAAGATGGCGTCGATCGGAATCACCCCGATCGGCTGCGCCTCACGCTTGTTGCGCTCGGCGGGCACATAGCCCTTCCCGCGCTCGACAGTGAGCTCGATTCGGAGCCGGCCCTTCTCGGCCACAGTGGCCAGATACAGGTCGGGGTTCACCACGTCCACATCGGCGTTGGGCTCGATGTCCGAAGCGTGCACCTCCGCTGGGCCGGCCACGTCGAGCCGAATGCTTACAGGGTCCTCGGTGTAGCTCTTGAGGCAGAGCTGCTTCAGGTTGAGGATCAGCTCGGTCACGTCCTCTTTCACGTGCGGGACGGACGTGAACTCATGGGCAATGCCGTCGATCTCGATTGACGTCACGGCGGCCCCCCAGAGCGAGCTCAGGAGTACGCGGCGCAGTGTGTTGCCCAGCGTGGTACCGAAACCCGGCTCCAGCGGTTCGATCTCGAATTTGCCGTAACGGTCGTCGCCCTCCAACTTATGAACCTGGGGCGTCACCATCATCTGCGTGTCAATCGCCAAAGAAAACTCCTCTAAGAGATAGAACCAGTGGACCTTCCACTATTCGGCTGCCACAGTCCACTAGCGTGAGTAGAACTCAACTATCAGTTGTTCCTCGACGCCGCTCTCCATCTCTTCACGCTCCGGCAGGCTGAGTAGCTTGCCGGACTGATCGGATTCGTTGAAAGCGAGCCAGGAGGGCACCGTGCGAGCTTGGGACGCGTCGCGTGCCACTGCTATCACAGCGCTGTCCGCAGCGCGAACCTTCAGCACGTCGCCTGGCTTCAACTGGTAGGCGGGAATGTTGACAGTGCGGCCGTTGACCTGGAAATGCCGGTGGGAGACGAGCTGCCGCGCCTGCTTGCGGGAGGCCCCCAGACCCAGCCGGTAGACGACGTTGTCCAGCCGCAGCTCGAGATGCCGGAGCAGGTTCAGACCCGTGACGCCGGGCTGGCGCTCCGCCAGCTCGAAGTAGCGGCGGAACTGCTGCTCGAGCAGCCCGTAAGTACGCCGCGCCTTCTGCTTGGCCCGCAGCTGGACACCATAGTCGGAGACCTTCCGGCGCCGCGCCATACCATGCTGACCGGGCGGTACAGCCCGGCGTTCGATGGCGCACTTGGGCGTGTAGCAGCGCTCACCTTTGAGGTAAAGCTTGGCGCCTTCCCGCCGGCAGAACCGACAGACCGGCCCGTGGTAGTTAGCCATTGATCAGCCTTCCGTCCCAGACTTCAACGCCGGATTGATCAGGTTGCTGCTCATACCCGCCGCCTCTTGGGTGGGCGGCAGCCGTTGTGAGGGATCGGCGTCACGTCGGTGATGGCGCTGACCTCCAGCCCGGCGCCCTGGAGCGAGCGGATCGCCGCCTCGCGCCCTGAGCCTGGCCCTCTCACGAACACCTCCACGGTGCGCATGCCGTGGTCCATCGCTCGCTTGGCTGTTGCTTCAGCCGTCATCTGGGCGGCATAGGGTGTCGATTTGCGGCTGCCCTTGAACCCCTGAGCGCCAGCCGAACCGCAGGCAAGCACGTTTCCCTGCACGTCAGTGATGGTCACTATCGTGTTGTTGAAAGTGCTCTGGACGTGCGCCTGACCGATCGCCACGTTCTTCTTTTCGCGGCGGCGAGTGCGCACTCCCTTTTTCTTCTGCTTAGCCAAGCGTTCAGGACCCCCTCTTACTTGCCTTTCTTCTTCCTGCCGGCAACCGCGCGCTTGGGACCGCGCCGGGCCCGAGCGTTGGTCCGGGTGCGCTGACCGCGGACCGGCAGGCCGCGCCGGTGGCGAGCGCCTCGGTAGGAACCTATCTCGCTCAGCCGCTTGATGTTCATAGCCACTTCGCGGCGCAGATCACCCTCGATCAGGACCTCTTTGTCCTGAGCCAGACGATCAATCACCTGCCGCAGACGCCCCAATTCCTCGTCGCTGAGCTCCTTGACGCGCGTATTCACATTCACGTTGGCCAGCCGGAGGAGCCGCTCGGAAGTGGTCCGGCCGATGCCGTGGATGTACGTGAGCGAGATGACCACCCGTTTGTCGTTGGGGATGTCCACCCCCGCCAGACGAGCCACTCTGCCTAGCGCTCCCCTTCCGAAATTGGCACTAGCCCTGCCTCTGCTTGTGCTTCGGGTTAACGCAGAGCACGCGGATGACACCCTCGCGCTTGATCACTTTGCACTTGGGGCACATCTTCTTCACCGACGGTCTGACCTTCATCTCTTGATTTCCCGGATTCTTCCTCGCGACCTGTCACTCTCCGATAGCTCCACAGTCACTCGCTCCCCCGCCAGGATGCGGACGAAGTGAGTCCCCGGGCGGTCGGCGACGTGAGCCAGGACCTTGACCCCGTTCTCGAGCTCGACCCGAAACATTCCGTTGGGGAGTGGCTCCAGCACGCGGCCCGCGACCACGTCACGGGCCTGGGGCACGAACGATTAGTGTACCGCATAGCCATCGCCACCTGTGGGTGGGTCAGACGGCGATCCGGCCCGAGCTGGTGGCGTCCAGAGCCGTGAGCACCTGCGGGCCCTGGGCGGTGATCGCGACTGTGTGCTCGACGTAGGAGGAGAGCAGCCCGTCGCTGGTGCAGACAGTCCAGCCATCAGGCTTGATGTAGACCTCCGGGGCACCCTGGTTGACCATCGGCTCGATCGCCAGCGTCATGCCAGGCTTCAGCTCAGGTCCTGAGCCGGGCCGGCCGAAATTGGGCACCTGGGGCGCCTCGTGCATCTGGCGGCCGATCCCGTGACCGACGAACTGCCTGATCACAGAGAAACCGTTCTGCTCGGCGTGCCTCTGAACGGCTGCGGAGATGTCGCCCAGGTGCCCGCCGGGCTGGGCGTGCTGGAGCGCGACCTGGAGGCACTCATCAGTGACCCGAATCAGCCTCTGCGCCTCGGCCGAGGCCTGGCCGGCGGGAACAGTGCAGCCCATGTCGGCCCAGAACCCATCCAGCACGAGCCCCAGATCCAAACTGACTATGTCGCCCGCCACCACCTTGCGCGGTCCCGGGATGCCGTGTACCGCCTCATCGTTGATCGAGATGCAGATCGAGTTCGGATAGCCCTGATAGCCGAGGAAGCCGGGTCGGGCTCCCGCCGCCTGGATCCGCGACTGCGCCAGCTTGTCGATCTCTCGAGTCCTGACGCCCGGCTGCACTGCCGCCTTCAACTCCTCGACCACCGCGGCCAGCGCCAGGCCGGCCTGGCGCATCAGGCTCAGCTCATGCTGGGTCTTGTAGTTGATCATCCGACTGTGCTCTGGCTCACTGTGGCGAGCGTGCGCCGCCGCACATCTTCGATGGGTCCCAGCCCATCCACCTCCGCCACCAGCCCGAGGTTCCGGTAGTAGTCCACCACCGATGCTGTCTGCTCCCTGTAGACGTTGATGCGGCGCAGCGCGGTCTCGGGCGCATCGTCGTCGCGCTGGAAGAGCCGGCCCCCGTCGCGGTCGCACAGACCTGCCCGGCGGGGCGGAGCCAGGTCGGGATGATAGGTGGTGCCGCACTCGGGGCAGGTCAACCTACCCGAGAGACGGCTGACCAGCACATCCTGCGGCACCTTGATGTAGATGACGCGGTCCATCTGGCGGCCCAAACGGTGCAGGAAGGCGCCCAGGGCCTCAGCCTGAGCGGCGGTGCGGGGAAAGCCGTCGAGCAAGACCCCGGCCGCGCAGTCCGATTTGGCCAGGCGCTCTCGAAACATCGCCAGCGTCACCTCGTCAGGCACCAGCTCGCCGCGATCGATGTATTCCTTCGCTTCTCGTCCCAGACTCGTGCCCCGACGGACCTCCTGCCTGAACAGTTCACCTGTCGAAACTTGGGCGATCTTCAGCTGTTCGACCAGAAACGCTGCCTGGGTGCCCTTGCCACTGCCGGGCGGCCCAAAGAGCGCCACGGTCAGCGGCGCCCTGCCGTTCGATTGGGGGCTCATCGAATGAAGCCGCGATACTGACGCATGACGAGCTGCGTCTCGAGCTGCTTCATCGTATCGAGCGCCACGCCAACCACGATCAGCAGCGCTGTGCCGCCGAGGTACATCTGCGTGGGGGGAATATTCGAAACCCGCGCCGCCACTATGGGCAGCACGACGGTGATCAGGCCCAAGAAGATGGCCCCGGCCAGAGTAATCCGGTTCATCACGTGCGTCAGGTACTCGGCGGTAGGGCGGCCGGGCCGGATGCCCGGAATGAAGGTCGAGTAGCGGCGCAAGTTGTCGGCCACGTCATCCGGCTTGAACTGAACGAACGTGTAGAAGTAGGTGAAGCCGAAGATAAAAAGAAAGTACGCAGCGTTGTAGGCGATGGTCGAGCTGAGGTTGGGGCCGTAGGGCACGAAGTTGCCTCGCACCCAGTCCGCCAGGTTGCGGTACCAGGTCCCTGTCGGTGCGCCGGCGAAGTAGCCGGCCAGGATGGTCGGGAAGGTCATGATCGAGAGCGCAAAGATGATCGGGATGACGCCTGCGGTGTTGACCCGCAGCGGCAGGAAGCTCTGCCGTCCCTGCACCGTCCGGCCTCCCGTCAGGCGTTGAGCTGACTGGATGGGAATCTTGCGCTGGGCCTGCTGCACCTCGATCACGAAGGCGATGGCAATCACAGCGATGACGCCCAACAGGACAAAGGGCACCAGATCGGCCAGGCCGCCACCCGTGGAGTGACCGACCACTGAGGAACCCAGCGTCCGGGGGGCGCGGGCGACGATGCCGGCAAAGATGACCAGCGAAACGCCGTTGCCGATCCCGTACTCGGTGATCAGCTCGCCGATCCACATGGCCAGCACGGTGCCGGCGGTCAGCGTCAGCATGATGGTCAGGCGCTGAAACCAGTCCATGTTCGTCGGCAGGATCGGCGGCGTGGCGTTCTGGAACAGAACCGTGAAGCCGTAGGACTGGCCGAAGGCCAGAGGGACTGTCAGGTAGCGAACCCAGCGGGTGAAGCGGCGGCGACCAAGCTCCCCCTCCTTCGAGATCTCGTCCAGGCGGACCGAGACCACAGTCATCAGCTGCATGATGATGCTGGCGTTGATGAACGGGTTCAGGCCCAGCGCCACCACACTGAAGGTGGAGAGGCCGCCGCCTGAGAAGAGGTCGAGCAGGCCGAGGAGCGGTTGGCTGTTGAAGAGGCTCTGCAGCGCCGAAGGGCTGGCTCCGGGAATCGTGACGTTGGAGAACAGCCGGTAGACGACCAGGAGCCCCGCAGTAAACAGGAGCTTGTTCCGGAGCTCCGGCAGCCTCAGGGCGTTGAAGATCGCCGCCAGCAGGTTCACTTGGGCGGCCTACCTAGTCGTCTGTGCTGGGCGCCTGATCTTGGGCGGCCGGCTGGGCTGAAAGCACTGTCACCTTGCCACCCTTGGCTTCGATCGCCGAGCGCGCGCTCTCGCTGGCCGCGTGAGCGCTCACCGTCAGCTTGCGCCGCAGGGTGCCAGTGCCAAGCAGCTTGATCGGCTGGCCCTGAGCCACGAGTCCTGTGCCGTAGAAGGCCTCAGGCGTGAGTGTCGCGCCGTCCTCGAAGCGGTTCAGCTTGGTCAGATTGATGGGGGCGAACTCCACGCGCGAGCGGTTCTTGAACCCACCGAGCTTCGGCAGCCGCTGGCTGAGCGGCATCTGGCCGCCCTCGAAGCCCAGCCGGAAACCCTGGCTGCGGGCATTCTGACCCTTCTGGCCGCGACCGGAGGTCTTGCCCTTGCCCGAGCCCGTACCGCGGCCCACTCGCTTGGGTCTGTGGCGCGAGCCGTCTGGCGATCGCAGTTCGTGAAGGTGCATCTCAGTGTCCTCGCGAGTGTTTCTTGTTCGAGCGGGTTCGGGGCATCTTGAAACGCGCGCGTTTCGGCGGCTCCCACGGCTCCCCCTCGACGGCGACCAAGAAGCTTACCTTGCGCAGCATTCCCCGCACCGGCTCGGTGTCAGGCAGCTCGCGAGTCTCATTGAGACGGCGAAAGCCAAGCGATGTAATGGTCGCCCGCTTGTCAGCTGAGTAGCCGATGGCGCTCTTCTTCCACGTCGCTCTGAGCGTGGGGGCCGCTGGCTCCTCCATCAGCTCCTCTCTCCCCGGCCCGCACCGGCGGGAATCGTACCGCTGCTGGCGGCATGCCGGTAGGCGGTCGCCAGCTTCGCGCCGACGATGTCCTCGACCTCCTTGCCGCGCAGCTCCGCGATCTCCTGGGCTGTGCGGAGGGTCTGGAGTGCCGACATGGTGGCGCGGACAGTGTTGATCGGATTGTTGGTCCCCAGCGATTTGGTGAGGATGTCTTTGATGCCTGACAGCTCGATCACAGCCCGCATGGCGCCACCCGAGATCACGCCGGTCCCTGGCGCCGCCGGCTTCAGCATGACCTTGGCCGCGCCCCACTTGTGTCGGACCTCATGCGGGATGGTGGTTCCGACCATCGGGACTGTGATCATGTTCCGCTTGGCGATCTCGACGCCTTTGCGGATGGCTTCGGGCACCTCGCGCGCCTTGCCCAGCCCGGCGCCGACGCGGCCGTTCTGATCGCCCACCACTATCAGGGCGGCAAAGGAGAACCTTCGGCCGCCCCTCACCACCTTCGCCACGCGGTTCAGGCTGACCAAGCGCTCGCTGAACTCAGAGCGCTCGCCGTAATTGGAACGTATTGCCATGTCTAGTGTCCTCGAACTGAGATTCGCGGCAGATTCGCGGGATCGGCGGCCGGAGTCAACCGGGGTCCCCAGGAAGTCGATGACTTCGTGGGGTGGAAGGAAAGGGTGGCGTAAGGAGGAGCGCACTTCCAACTGGGGGCCTCGCGGAGCGGGGGCGTGCGGCGCAGCGCCGGGCCCCTCGACACAGGCTTCAGCGCCGCAGGCGCCCGGTCGCCTAGCCCGCGAAGATGCAAGAAGCTTCGGTTCGAGGACACTAGAACTCCAGGCCCGCTTCACGAGCGGCGTCAGCGAGAGCCTTGACCCTGCCGTG
>JALZAW010000267.1 GCA_030948155.1 Candidatus Dormiibacterota bacterium
GCTCTACCACGCGCGCGCCCTGCGGGTGGCCGAGGCGCTCAGGGCGGTTCCGGGGGTACGGATCATTCCAGATCCGCCACATGCCCACATGATGCACGTCTACCTGCCCGGGACCGTCGAGACCTTGCTGCCCAGGGCGACCGCGATCGCTCAAAAGGAGCGCGTCGCCCTGTTTCGTTACCTCGACGCCGCGGCGGTGCCCGGGTTCACCAGGGCCGAGCTCGAAATCGGCGAGGAGGCGCTAAAAGTCAGCGACGCGGAGGTCACTGCTCTGTTCCGTCAATTGGTTCAACCCGCATAGGGTCCTCGCGGACGTGATGCCATCCAGGGAGCTGGTCTTCGCGCGACGTCAGATCCTCTCAGGCTGAGAAAGAGAGAATAGGTCTGACATGTGCGGGCGGATCGGCTCATCGATGCCTCGGGCGGAGCTGCTCGAGACCTACCACTGGCTGAAGGACGCCCCCGCGGACCCGCCCCGCTACAACATCGCCCCAACCGATCCGGTGCTGGCCATCGGCCCGGACCGGGCCGAGGTGGTGCGCTGGGGCATCGAGGGAAAGGGCAGCGGGCTCTTCAACCTTCGCGCCGAGACAGCCCTCAGCAAGCCCTACTACCAGCGGTTGCTCCTCGCCAAGCGGGTTGTCGTCCCGGCCAGCCATTTCTATGAGTGGCGGCATACTGGCGGCCAGCGTCTGCCCGTGGCCGTTTCTCGCGCAGACGGTAAATTTCTACACCTGGCGGCGGTCCTGGGACCCTGGGGGTCCAGCCCCGCGGCGACGATCCTGACAACCATCCCCAATGCAGACATCGCCCCCCTGCACAACCGAATGCCCGTAGCCCTGACCGACGACGATGCGGCGACCTGGGTCCTGGAGGACATGTCGCTGGAGCAGATCGCGCAGCTCCTCAAGCCCTGCGCGGACGGATGGTTGCGGCTGGTGGCGGCCTCGCCGCTGGTCAACAATGTCCGCAACGACGGCCCGGAGCTGCTCGATCCGGCTGCGCTGCCGGCGCAGTTCCAGCTCGAACTGCTGCCTCCAGCCTAAGCTCCAGCTCCGGCCCGACGCAACAGCATACTTAGATGATGCCCAGAGAACGTGCCGTCACTGCCTGGTTAACGATCGCAGTGGCTAGCCTCGTTATATTCGGCGAGGTCCTCCGAGAGGTCGTGACGCAGAGTGGGCTTACGCGCGGGGACCCCTCGCTCGCGACCTTCATCGCCCAACATCGCATCAGCTGGCTGGCTGCGCTGCTCAGCATCGTCACCTGGGCAGGCTCGTCCTTCATCCTCGCGCCCCTGACCCTCGCGATCGGCCTCCTGTCCTGGACCAGGCGGCGGAACATCGGGCCCCTGGTGCTCATAGGCGCGGCCTATGGGGGAGCCGCGCTTTCCTACGCAATTCTCAAGCCGGTCGTCGGACGTTTACGTCCATCGGCGGCGCTGCAGTACGGTCCGCCGGATACGGGCTGGGCGTTCCCGTCGGGGCATACGACACAGTCCGCCGCGTTCTATGGGACGCTCGCTGTCCTGGCCCTGGCCTCCGCCGTCCCTCAAAGGCGTTTATTGGCGGCCGGGGCAGCGGCGATGGTCGTTGTCATCGGCTTCAGCCGCCTCTACCTCGGGGTCCACTGGCTCACGGACGTGCTCGGGGGACTTGCGCTCGGCCTTTGCTGGGTTGCGATCGTTCAGCTGATGGTCGCCGCAATCGGACGCCGGCAAAACCGCTAGCAACCCCGTCCGTCGATTTTGCGTACTCCGGTTCGTCGTATAGAAGCACGCCAAATAACGAATCCCAGAAGGAGGCCCATCCGTGCTTCACCTGAACTTCCTCGCCATCCTCGTGGCAACGATCGCGGCATTCGTTTTCGCCTCAGCCTGGTATATCGGTCTGGCCAGGGAGCGCGCCCGCTGGAGCGCCGCGGCAGCCACCCAATCAAGACCACCGGCCTGGATGCTGCCCGTCGAGCTGCTCCGCACCGGCGTCGTGGCGCTCGTCGTGGCCGGCCTCGCTTCGCTCCTCCATCTCACAGCATGGGTTGGGGCCGCCCAGCTCGCGCTGGCGATGTGGATTGGATTTCCAGTCGTCCTGCTGTCCGGCTCGGTCATCTACGAGAACGTTTCGTGGCAGCTGGCCGCCATCCATGCTGGAGACTGGCTTGGAAAGCTGCTCATCGTTACCATCATCGTGAGCCTGTGGCGATGAAAAAGTTGACGCCCGTCTCCGAGAACCTCAAGAAGCTTCCAACGGCGGTGCGCCCGATCGTGACGGCCACTCGCCGGATGGTGAAGGCGGTGGCTCCCGATGCGGTCGAGGTTGCCTATCAGAGCGGCCCGCCCCGTTCGACCTCCTACATGTGGAAGCTCGTTCGGTACACAGTCGACGGCCGTTACGTTCTCGGGATCGGGACCTTCCCGAAATACTCGACCCTTATCTTCTACCGAGGCCGCGAACTCGACGACGAGGCCAGCCGCCTCCAGGGCAGCGGGAAGGACTCGCGCTTCCTCACGCTGCGCTCGGCGGCCGACGCCAACCGGCCGACGGTCAAGCGGCTGGTGCGGGAGGCCTTCAGGCTGGGGGGAGCCTGATCTCGCGCTCCTCGGTTAGAAAGAGAGCGGTGCGGGCGTGATTCACGAAATTAGCCTCGTCCTGACTGTGCTTGATCACGGAGCAGGCCGCCTCCCCAAACGGCCGAACAGCGCAAAGCTCGAGGCGGTCACCAGCCCGAATACGAGATGCGCGCTGAGATCCTTCCAGAGTGTTGGGGCATCGTATTCCCAGATCGGCTTGTAGAACTTCCCGACCGGAAGGATCGCGTAGTCCGCGGCCCAGACGCCGGCGCCGAAGGGGAATCCCAACAGCGGAGAGCGGGATCGCGCCGATCCGGCCACGAGTCCGTAGGCGGCGCCCCAGGACAGACCGTACCCCCAGTGCATGACGTTGGTCATCAGCTGGGCGTAGGCGGGCGGCAGTTCACGCTGAAGAAACGCCTCGGCCAGCCGTTTACCTACTTTCGCTGGGACCGGCGCCTTTTCCCAGTCGTTGAGGCCGCTGGCAATCTCCCAGGAAATCGGATCCTCCCGGCCGCCCTCGCGTCGATACCGCCGGTACAAGAGGGCGTCCATCGCGACCGTCCCGACGACCGCCGCAGCGACGCCGCCCGCGACAGCCCCCAGTGGTGACAGCCGGCGGCCGGTCATCGGCCCGTTGGTCGGAACTCAAGAATGACGATGCCCGAGGCGAAGGACTTGCTTTCCGCCAGGGCCAGCGGTTTCTGGTCAACCCCGCCGGCGAAGAGGCGCTTGCCTTCGCCCAGGACGATCGGGTGCACCATGAACCGATAGAGGTCGATCAAGTCCGCCGCCATCAGCGCGTTGAACAGCTGCGCACTGCCCGCAAGCAGCAGGTCGCGACCGGGCTCCTTCTTGAGCTGGCGCACCCGGGCAATCACGTCTCCCTTTAGCAGCTCCGACCCGGTCCACTCGACCTTATCGAGCGTGGACGACACCACATACTTGGTCATGGTATTCATCTTCTGGCCGAATGCGCCGGTCTCGGCGGTCATCGTGGGCCACGCCGCGGCGAAGCCCTGGTAGGTGTTGCGCCCGAGCAACAGGGCATCGCTAGCTTGCAACTCGGCTGATTTGAACGCCTCGGCTTCCTCGTTGAAGAAAGGCCCCGACCAGCGGCCTGGCTCCTCGAAGACTCCGTCGAGCGACAGATATTCGGTTGCGACCAGTCTCATGGCTTCCTCCTGCGCTAAGCGAACCACTTGTCGAGCGGGACCCTGGCCGCGAGCACCGAGAAGTCGCCCCTGTCGCGGATCGCGGTCGCCGCATCGGCCATCGCCTTCACAGCAACCCAGGTGAGGCCACCGCCGACGCTCACCCGGCGGGCGCCGGCGCCGATGACCTCTGCCAGGGACAGCCCCGGCAGGGCGAGGACATTCACCGGTTTCGACACAGCCTGGCAAACGGCCTTGATCTCCCCCACGGTCCGCAGCCCTGGCGCGTAGAGCACGTCAGCCCCGGCTGCCTCGTACGCCTGAAGGCGGGCGATCGTGTCCTTCAGATCGGGATTCTCGTGGACGTAATTCTCCGCGCGAGCGGTTAGGGTAAATCCGAAGGCCAGCTGCCGCGCCACTGCTGACGCGGCCGCAATCCGCTCGGCCGCCTGTGCCAGCTCGTAAATCCGGCCGGTGGGATCGTAGTCCTCGATCGAGCCACCGACGGCGCCAACTTCAGCCACGCGCAGGATCGCCAGCGCGGCGCGCTCCGGATCGGCGCTGTAGCCGTTTTCCAGGTCCACCGAGACCGGGAGGTCGGT
>JALZAW010000268.1 GCA_030948155.1 Candidatus Dormiibacterota bacterium
AGGGCGCGAGGTTCAGGTGACGTTCATCCGGGGTCTGCGCCTCATGCTCTACGCGACCACTTTCGTCTCGGGCTTCGTGGCGCTCGGCCTCGAGGTCCTCTGGACGCGGATGCTGGCGGAGGGCACTGGCTCCCTGATCTACAACTTCGCCGTCATCCTGGCTGTCTATCTGCTCGGCATCTCGCTCGGCGGCGGCATCTATCGCGCCGTCAGTCGCCCTGACCGCGATACGCCGCTCCTGCTCGCCGTGGCCATCCTTGGCATCGCGATCAGCACTCTCATCACGGTGCCACTGGGAACGCTCTGGCTGGGTCCGTCGCACCCGCAGCGAGCTGTGATGATGCTGCCGGCCACGATTTGCATGGGCTACGCCTTTCCACTCACGGCCCGGCTCTTGACCAGTGATCCTGATCACGGCGCGCGCAGCATCGGCTTGCTCTACGCCTGGAACACGATTGGCGCCATCCTGGGCTCGCTGACGGCCACCTTCATTCTGGCGGGGAGTCTCGGAACCAACGCGTCCATCCTCACCCTGGCCGCCGCTGATGCGGCCGTCGGTCTGGCCCTGACCCTTCTGAGCCGACCCTCCTTTAGGCGCCGCTCGTTAGCCACCCCGGCGATCGCCCTGATGCAGCTGGCGGTCATCGCGACCTCCTCGGTGGTCGTCGCCAGCGGCTCTCCACTGCTGAAGACAGCGACAGAGCACTGGCTCGACGCCAACCACGAGCCGTATCGTCATGTCGAGGACGACCTCTCCACCGTCGACGCCGTCGGCGGCACGCGCTCGCACCGGCGGCTCTACCTCAGCGGCACCGCGATGTCGGCATTGAGCGTCGACACCAAACTGATGGCCTACCTTCCCAAGCTGCTGCGCCCGAGGGCCTCCAGTTTTCTCGACATCGCCTTCGGGATGGGCACCACGTATCGCTCCGCAATCACGCTCGGGATGCGCACCGACGCCGTGGACCTCTCGCCGTCGGCGCCACAGCAGATGTCCACCTTCTATTCGGACGCTGGCGCCTACCTCCACAATCGGCTCGGGCGGATCATCGCCGGAGACGGTCGCAACTACGTACGGCTTACCTCGGACCGCTACGACATCATCTCGGTCGATCCTCCACCGCCCGTGCAAGCGGCGGGCGCCGTCGTCCTCTACACGAGCGAGTTCTATGCCGATGCCCATCGACGCCTCAAACCTGGAGGGGTGATGTTGCAGTGGCTCTATTTCGGCGTCACCTTGACCGAGCTTCGCGAGCACCTGCGCAGCTTTCGGTCACAGTTCAGGCACGTGGATATCCTGCTGAGCCCGATGGAGGGCGGCGTCTACATGCTGGGTTCCGACGCGCCCCTCGAGTGGGATGGCGAGAGTGCAGTTCGGATCCTTGATTCGCCGGAAGCCAGGGCGGACATTGGTGACGCGCCTGACTCGCCGCGATTGGGCGGCCGCTCCTGGCCGGACATTCTGAACCGTATGCGGTGGCTGCAGGACGCAGAGGTCGACAAGTTCGCCGGCCAGGCACCGCTGATCACGGACGACCACCCCAGGACCGAGTACTACTTCGTGGGGCAGACGCTAGGTTGGGAGAACAGGCGGTATGTGACTGCGGCGCTCCTGCGTCGTCTGCACCCAACACCGGCCGGGAGCGTCCTTGAGGAACCCTGACCGTCGTCGCCGACAGAATCTGGTCGCCCGAGCCTGATGGCTGGCAGACATCCGATCCATACCGAAAGCGGCCATACACGCGAGGGTCAAGGGCCGCGGAATGACTTCCCTCGCTTGCGGGCGTAGGCTGACCGCCCAGGTGAAAGCAGTCGACCTCGGACGACCGGCGGCGGGCTGGCCCTCGGGACCACCGGGCGATTCGCTCGCCGAGTTCGCCGCCGACCGACTCGGTTTCCTGGCCCGCGCCGCCCGGGAGTTTGGTGACTTCGTGCCCTTCCGGCTGGGACGAAGGCAGATGGTGTTGGTCAACCATCACGAGTGGATCGAAGAGGCCCTCCTCTCGCCGATTACAAAGGACTTCAGCAAGGACTATCTGACCGAGCTCATGCCGCCCTTGATTCGGCGGCATCTCCTGTTGAAGGACCCCGATTCCTGGCTCGCCGAGAGGCGACTGTCGCAGCCGGCCTTCCATCATGATCGCGTCGTCCGCTACGCGACGGCCATGACCGTGGAAGCCGACAGGATGGTGGCCGGCTGGGCCGACGGAGGTCGCCTGGACATCGCAGCGGCCATGCGGCGCATGACACTTCACATCCTGTGTCGGAGTCTGTTCGACGTCGATATCTCGTCCCAGTCCGGGGACGCGGCCGCGCTGATCGACCTCCTGCTGGCTCAGATCGACGCCCGCGTCACCCGGCATGGAGGCCGGATCGTGTCGTTGTCGGCCATACCCGGCGATCTCAAGCTACTGCTGAGACTGCGCCGGTTGGAGCGTGAGCTCGATCGCCTGATCAGCGAACGCAGTACGGAGGCCGATCATGGTGATGATCTTCTCACCCGGTTAACCAAGACCGTCGGCCCTGACGGCTATCTTCTGAGCCGAGCCCGCATTCGCTACGTGGTCGTACCGCTGTTCTTTGCCGGCCACGAGACGACCGCGGCGGCTCTGGCCTGGATGGTCTACCTGCTTGCATTACACCCGCAGGCTAAGGCCCAGGTGCTGGAGGAGCTCGACAGGGTTGTCGGCGGTCGGCCGGCCAGGGAATCGGACCTGCCCTCGCTGAAGTACCTGGGCAGCGTTGTCAACGAGTCCCTACGCCTGTACCCGCCCATATGGGGCTTCGGCAGGCAGGCGATTCGACCGACCCAGGTGGGTCCCTATTCGGTTCCCGAAGGGACGGTCCTCTGGATGAGCCAGTGGGTGATGCATCGGGACCCACGATGGTTCGAACGGCCAGACGACTTCATCCCCGAACGCTGGAACGACGGCCTTGCCAGCAGACTGCCCAGGTGCGTGTACTTTCCGTTCGGCGCGGGGTCGCGCCGCTGTCTAGGCGGGACGTTTGCGGCGTGGGAAGCCACATTGGTGTTGGCGACCGTCATGCCGCGATTCGACCTGATCCTGGACGAATCGGCCCAGATCGCGCCGGAGGCGTCCTTCACACTGCGCCCCAGAGAGGCCATGACGATGATTACTCGAAGGCGACACTGATCCAGCAGATCGAGGGCGTGCCCCCCACGGGTCTCTCATCCCCCCGGTAGACGACATGAACCAGTGACCGCGGTCGCCTCACGCAGACGGCCGAGCAGTAGATTGTGCAGCCATTGAGGACGGAAGGCCGGTCTGCCGGGGCGCGAGAACGAGCCAGACTACGTCCACATAGACAAGGGCCGCGACGGCGAGCGCAAATAGGTAGGAAACCGAAAAAGCGCTCAATTGCGCAGCGATAAGACCGCCCCATACTAGACCTCCCCAAATTGGGATGCGCGCCGCGGCAGGCGTCACGACTATCGCCCATAGGCACCAAGCCATTGCCACGAACCTTGACACGAACGCCGGAGTGTAGAGAAGCCCACCGTTCAGCCACACGGCGCCCGCGACTGCAGCCAGGCACAACGCCGGCACCGCGGCGAAAGCAACCATGACCAGCGGTTTCTGAGAGGGCGATAATCGCTCGTTGCACCGGGTCAATAGCCTGCTTGACCATCTGGCAGGTGACCACTTCTCCTCAGGACGCACCGCCGTCAGAGCCTCTGCCTGCTGCATGCGCACCAGCATCCAGCACAGTTCACCGACGATGACTATCGCGGCGACTAGCCCCGGCAATGCCAGCAGAATCCCGAATGTGCCCGTGAACGCGGCGGCCGCAATCCCAAGCAGCGACAGCATCGTCACTCCAACGAACACCAGGCCTCCCAGGTCGGAGCGGATGTTGGATGATGTTCCGCCAAATACGAAGAGCGCGAACGCGGTAAGTGCTGAAATCAGCGTCCCCTGTAGTGCGCCTGGGATCGATGCGACAGCTGACGACCCGACCTGCGCCACACCCCCGGCTGCGTTGGCAAGCGAAGCGGGATCGACCATGGCGCTCAGAACCAGCACGCGGCTGGCGACTCCCAACAGAAGACCGTAGGCGGCAAGCAGAACCAGAAACGATGTCAGGCGTCCGACCTGGGCCCGGACAACATCTCTCTGCCTCGCCCGCCGAGCGGCCTCAGCACGGTCCTGTAGTTCGCGAATCTGAAGGACGAGAAACTCCTTCTGGAGCTGAGTCATCGTCGGATCGTCTGGGCGCTCACGTCCAAAGATATAGTCGCGTATGCGCCGGGAGCCCAATCTCATGCGGCTGCTGCCCCTGCTGACTCGCC
>JALZAW010000024.1 GCA_030948155.1 Candidatus Dormiibacterota bacterium
GCCACGTCTCGGTCCATGGACTCCGACCAGGGCGCGCTCCGGACCGTGGACCTTGGTGGAATACTTGCTGTGCCTCACATGGCCTCGTGGGACATAGGTGCATCGGTTGCGGGCGCGCTCGGCTACAACCTGGCGGCTGTCGTCGACCGCTTCCCCGGATCGCTCAACGAGGCGGTCATTGAGAAGCGCCGGGGCTTCGGTCTCACCGTCATCCCACTGGGTGCCATGGCCGCGCGCCAGATAGCGGCCGTCCTGCGCGGCGGTGGCCTCGTAGCTCTTGCATGTGACCTTCCCCAAGGTCCAGGGGTGGAGGTGAACTTCTTTGCGAGGCGCGCCACCGTCCCGATAGGGCCTGCCTCGCTTGCGCTCCGGACGGGGGGCGCCCTGCTGACTGCATACACCCGATGGAACTCTCCAGGCCACTACCACGTCCACGTGGACCCACCGATCTCGCTGCCACTGACCGGCGACCGCCGGCGCGATATCGCCGCCCTCATGCAGGCGGTCGTCGCTCGGTTTGAGCTCTACATGGACCGTGAGGAGGATCGGACCGGAAACTAGCGCTTAGCGCCAAGCCCGCGCCAAGTGACCGGATCCCTGGAACCGCGCGTGCCCGTTCCCAGTTGCTACAGGCCTCTCGCTAGCTTTTCGACGGAACGCTTCAACGTGCCAGATAACTAGCGCTGACGTGTCTTCTTCTTACTGACGGCGCGAGGTCGCCGCTCTTCGGTCCAGCGTCGGCGAGCAAGCTGCGCGACCACCCGCTCGAGAGAGCCGCGCGCCTCGACGACCATTGGAGTCACCGGTCGCAGAACCGCCGCTGAAACCGCTAGAGGACAGCGCCTGGGGGCGCCGCGCGGGCCCTCGGCCCTGGCGCCGGCCACGCGCTGACCGTCACGCGCCCACGCCGACCCTGGCCTCTATCACGCTGTAGGCGCTGCGCGTGGCCACCACGCGGTCCACGGTCAGGCCGGCGGCGCCCAGCAGCTGCTCCCAGTCCCGGCGCGTCCGCTCCCGACCGCCGCCCGTCATGACGAGCATGTTGAGATCGGAGAGCTCGACGTTCGCGCCCTCGGTGGGCGGTCCCAGCACCCGCTCGACGACCAGGAGGACGGCGCCCGGCGCCATGTCCCTGACGCAGGTGCGGAGGATGCGAAGCGAGTCCTCGTCGCTCCAGTCGTGGAGCACGGACTTCAGGACGTAGGCGCCGCCACCGGCCGGCACTGATTCGAAGAAGTCGCCCTCGACAACCTCGCACCGCTCGGCCAGGCCCGCCGCAGCCAGCGCCTCTCGGGCCGCCGGCACCACCTCCGGCCGGTCGAAGAGGACGCCTCGCGCGCGCAGGCTGCGGGCCAGGACAGCGGCCAGCAGCGCGCCCCGCGAGCCGCCGATATCGACGACGCGCTCGAAGGGGCTGAAGTCGAAGGCCTCGACCACCGCCTCTGCCGCAACCCCCGAGAACGAGCTCATTGCCCGGCCGAACATCGCCTCCGCGTCCGGCCGGGCGGAAAGCCAGGTCCAGATGTCAGCGCCGTGAACGATGCCGAAGGCTGGGCGCCCGGTGCGCACGCTAACGCGGAGTTTTCGCCAGGTCGCCTGCTGCTCGTCACGACCCTCCCACCCGGCAAAGTCGCGAAGAGAGAGGTGAGCGTCGGAGGCCAGGCCGCGACCCATGCCGGTGAGACTGAACACCCCGTCCCCGTCTTCCTCCAGGACGCCGAGCGCGACCAGCGCCCGGAGGAGGCGGTACAGAGAATCCGCCTCGGCACCGGCTTCCCTGGCCAGCTCGGCGCACGGGCGCGGACCCGCCGCGAGGAGGTCGGGAAGGCCCAGCTCGACAGAGGTGACCAGGACCTGCGTCACCCGGTACCCGTCTATCAGCCGTAGGAGGGCCAGGCGATCGGCGGCGATGTTCTCTGGGATGGCGCTTCCAAGTCGACACTCAGCGGCACCTCCTGTCAATAGGCCTCTCGCTAGCTTTCGACGAAATGCTCAACGTGCCAGATAACTAGCGCTGACGTGTCTTCTTCTTACTGAAGGCGCGGAGTCGCCGCTCTTGGGCCGGGCGCACTCACGCGGTCTCCTCCATACGGAGCGGCCTGAGCTCGCCGGTGATCACCGGTTCCTCAAAACGGTAGTGGCCGACCAGGTGGATGTGATCCCAAAGCAGCGGCGTGAGATGTGTCCAGGCGTCCTCAGGGATCGGGCGGTTACGGCGGCCCAGTTCCTCGGCGGCAGCCTTGAGGTAGCGAGTGTTCCAGACCGTGAGCGCGTTGATGACGAGGCTGAGCGCCGACGCTCGGTTGAGCTGCGCCTCGTAACCGCGATCACCGAAACGGCCCTGGCGGCCGAAGAAGATCTCCCGGGCCATGGCGTGCAGGCGCTCCTGGCGGTTCAGTCCGACCAAGACTCGGCGCCTGAGCGCCTCATCGTCTATGTAGCTCAAGACGTGCCGGGTCTTGGCAACCCGGCCGAGCTCCTGGAGCGCCTGCTGCAGGGGATTCTGCCGGCGCAAGGCTTGGAGCTTGGCGATGACCAGCGAAGGCGCGATCAATCCGTCCTTGAGCGAAGCGGCAAGTCGGTTGAGGTCGTCCCAGTGGCGGACGAGCAGCTCCGGGCGCAGAGACTGGCGCAGGACAGGGTTGAGGGCACCGTAGTCGACATCGCGGCGAGCCCGGTAGAGGACCTGGTCGGGGAGGTCGCGAAGCCGGGGCGCGAAGCGGTAACCCAGGATCGAGCAGAGTCCAAAGACCAAGTCGGTGTAGCCAACCGCCCGTATCCCAGTCCTGCTCTCCCTGCTCCTTCTGATTGCCTGCAGCGAGGGCAGTACGGGGACCTCGTCCACCCCGGCGCCGACTCCTCGTTTCGTGGTGCTCAGCACCGATTGGCGCTGGACTGAGCAACCGCAGCTGGCAGAGCCAGTGGTACCGACTCCGCCGCCTCGGATATGCGCACCCGGGCGGGAATCTCCGGTTCCAGTAGCTCCAATCTATTGCGATCAGTCACCGCGCCAGCAGCTTCGGCCGCTTCCACTGATCTACCGTACGGCCCACGCAGTCGTCAGGAACCTCGGGGGACCGGGAAGCGGCTATCTGGTTCTCTCTGACTCCGGTCCGACGGGCGATAGCTGTAGCGTCCCCATCCCCTACGCGAGGACCGGCGAGGTGACCGACGCTAGCTGCCCCATGGGAATGGTGACAAGCCGGCCTGCCGTCGCCCCGGTGCCGAGTGCCGAGGTGCGGCAGTGAGGTGCCCTCTGTTGGCGGTGGCCGGCTTGCTCGCGGTTACCTGCGGTGGCGGCAGCGTGCCTCCTGGCCAGAGCACTCAGACCGCCGACTACGACCTGATCGAGGCCGCCCACCCCTACTGCTAGCAGGGCGGCCGCAAACCTGGCCGTCTACCTGGACTCAGGCCAGCCCACGACCAACGACGCCGCCTTCGGGAACCAGCGGCAGCAGGTGCTCGTGGCTGCAGGGCGAGCAGCGCTCGCTCTACATCCGCCAGACGCCTGAATTCAGCAGTCCGCCCCCTGGACTTGGCCTGGCGGAGGCGCGCGTACTGGAGGTTGGCCTTGAAGAGGTGCACCCCCGGAGGAGGCCACGCAGCTTGGCCGCCGAAAGGTCACGGCCGCTGGGCTGAGACTGGGCCCGCACCGGCTCGACGTCGACGGCCGCCTGTACAACGTGATCCTCCCCGACCGATGCAATCAGGAATCGACACAACCCCAAGATGCAGGAGGGGATGCTGGCGGAGCTGAACCCGGTCGTCGCAGCAGCTCGCGGTGCTTGTTCCTTCTGATAGCAGCTGGCAGGAGCGCGTAAAGGTCTGCTCTATCGGCGCCTTTGCTGATGCATGCCACTACGTCAGGATGCTGATTCTCGGCCCGGCCCATCAGACAAGCCGAATAGAAGATGGTCGGTACCGAAGTGCCACGCGCCTTTAGCTCAGCGAGTAAGCGCCAACCATCTGACCCCGGCAGCATGAGATCCACGATGGCAACAACGGGATGGTGCTCAACGGACTGATCAAGCGCTTCGATACCGTCCGCGGCCAGCAACGGACGGTAGCCCAACATGCGCAGGTCGGTTTCCAGGATGACCTGCCATGCGCGCTCGTCCTCAACGACGAGGACGACGGCTCCCATCACATCGGTCGGCACAACATCTAGATGCCTTGGCCGGGCGCGCGACATCAGCCTGGTGCTCCCAGAACTGAGCCCGGATGGAGCAAGAGCATGGGCGCTGGTTTCTGTTCCATACAGTGACTGCCAACTCCTCCGTAATCGGCCGAGCACGAGGTCGGTCATTGGTGGCCCTCTTCGTTGTGTTGCAAACCACTTGAATAACTCTTCTTTGAGGTGGTCCCACCTGCGGAGGGCCCGGAGGTTGGCCGCCTGCCGTCAGCCCAAAGCTATAGAGCCGCCCGATCAATCAGCAGTCATGGCACAGTCGGCTTCTCGTCGGAGTGGAGACAATGAGCATCAGGGAGGCGCTCGCCTCAGCGCCCTACCTCTGCCACCTCAGCGGCCTTGCGGCAGAGCTGTTTCCGGATCTCCTCGTCCGCGGGAGGCGAGAACTCCTCGTACCATCGCCCCGTCGGCCAGGAACGGCTGCGGAGTCGCCAGCGACCAGTGCCGTCGCTCTCCCGGTCCAGCTCGAGGCAGGTGTCCGGCGGCACCACCGGCACGCCACGATCACCTCCCGAGCTCGCTGCGCACGCGGCGAGGCTATGGCGGCACGCATGGTCGAGCGGCAAGTCGACTGTTTGTCGCCGAGCATTGCATGGAGGAAAATGATCATTACAGCTGGCTGCTTCAGTGAGGTCTCTCACCATGGGGACCCCTAAGAAGCGTGAGCACACGGTGGCGGAGTTGAGGCGGGCTCGCCAGGAGGCGTTCGATGCGTTGCTCAAGGCACGATTGGAGGGCCAGTCCGAGGCAGTGGTGGCTGATGCCACAGAGCAGGCACAGCGGCTGCTCGACGCACTGCTAACCGCCCGTCTGGAGTTCGGAGAGACCGAGTAGCGCGGTCGCCCCACTTCGCCGAGCCGGCGTCTTCGACTAGGACTCGTAAGGTAATGGCGTCGGATCCTCGGCGCATCCCCATAGCCACCCACAGCGCTTGGGAGCTTGACACCCACGATCAACCTAACCTTGACGAGGTGTCAGACGCGGTCCGGCTCGTCGACAGCATCCGGGCGGAACTAGCCCCGGTTCGCGAGCGTCTCCTCTCCCACCCGTACGTGGCCGCGGTCGAGGAAGCCCGCCTGAAGGCCCTCCAGCTGCGCCCCTTCGCCGGCGAACAGTACGCGATCATCTCCAGCGATCTGCGCAGCGTTGCCCAGCTCGTCAGCCGCTTCGGCGGCACCTTCTTCCTCGACATTCTGGCCGGTGAGCGGGCCGCGCTGGAGGCGCTGCCTCCGTTTGCGATCGGGCTCGGGATGAGCGAGCAGGACCTCCGGGACTACGAGCCAATGCCAGGCGCTCATGCCTACGCCGCGTACATGGCCTGGCTCGCCGCGTACGCCTCGGCCGCCGAGGTCGCCGCCGCCTACCTTCTCAACTTCGAGGCCTGGGGCGAGAACTGCGGGCGCCTGAGCCGGGCGCTGACGAGCCGCTACTTCCTCCACCGGGAGCAGGTCGCCTTCTTCAACCTGTTCGCCACTCCGGCGGGAGGCTTCGAAGGGCGCGCACTCGACGTCATCAGGTCTGGGCTGGCTCAAGGAGTTTCCGAGAGACTGGTCCGGCGCGCGCCACGGCTGCTGCAGGGCTACGAACTGCTGTACTGGGACACGCTCTATTCTTCCCTGGATCCCGCTCCGGCGGAGGGCCCGAAGGGCGGAGGCTGAGCTGAGCTTCAGCGCAGAGCTGCGCGCCGCTGCCGATCCCATCTGGCAGGCTCAGCACGAGCATCCCTTCGTTCGCGGGATAGGCGAGGGTACCGTGGACGTGGAGCGCTTCAAGCGCTGGGTACGTCAGGACTATCTCTTCCTGGTCGAGTACTGCCGGCTCCTGGCGTTTGCGGCCGGGCGGTCACCGGACCTGACCACTCTGCGCCGCTTCGCGGAGCTGCTGCGGGCGACCGCTGTGACGGAGATGGACTTGCACCGCTCCTACGCCGCGCAGTTCGACATCGGGACCCAGGAGATGGAGGCCGAGGAGATGGCGCCGACCACGCGATCGTACACCAACTTCCTCCTGCGCACGGCGGCGATCGGGGACTTCGCCGAGCTGGCGGCGGCGTTGCTGCCCTGCATGTGGGGGTTCAACGAGAGCGGCCTTCGGCTTGCCGGCCGCGGCCGGCCGCAAGAACCGCGCTGTGCGCAGTGGATCGACGCCTATGCGGACCCGGAGTTCACGCGGCAGGCCGCCTGGTGCCGCCAGCTGATTGATGACCTCGCCCTGGACGCCGGACCTATGCAGCGCCGCCGAATGCGGCAGGCGTTCCTGATCTCCAGCAGTTACGAGCTCATGTTCTGGGACGTTTAGGTTATCCGGTTAGGGCCGGACACCCTTAGACTGGCCGCCGGTCTAAGGCCTTGACCTGTCGCCTGCCAGCATCATGGGACCACCCTTGCTCGGTTGCTGCCAGCAACTAGGGACCGGCTGACGGGGTGGTTTGCCAGCAACTAGGCACCACCTCCTAGGCGGAAGTTGAAGAGGAGGAACCCTACAGAGCTGCCGGCTAAGGACGCGGCCAGCACCACCACCTGCGCCTGGTTGGGCTGGTCGGGGCGGGAGGCAGCCGCGATCAAGAGCACCAGGGGCCACGATCGCCACCACGCCGGCGGCGAGTCCGTCGACGCCGTCGACGAGGTTGACCGTGTTCTGGATGCCCACGATCCAGATCAGGGTGAGCGGCAAGATGAGAAGGCCCAACTCGGGAACTTCCAGCACTCTGAGGTGCAGGGAATCTATGTCGATGTGAAAGGCAACCGCGGGCGCGAGCGCCACGCCACCTTGGAGGAGGAGCTTAAGGAGTGGAGGGAAGCTAAGGCGGTCATCGACCGCGAAGATCATTGTCGTGATGCCCGTCAAGGCGAGGAGCCCCAACAGCTTCGGGTCGTGGGATAGGAAGAGAAATCCGGCCACGGCGAAGGCGAGCCACATCGCGATGCCACCCAGGAGCGGAACTGGCCGAGTATGCAGGTCACGCTCCCGGTGTGGGTGCGCAAGGAAGCCCAAGCGGGGCGCAATCAGAGCAGCGACGACGGTCAGGCCGGCACTGAGAGCTAGGCTCACGAGTCCAGGGCGAGCGGCAGGGCTGAGGTTGGCCTGCAACTGGCGAAGAGATGGGTCGGTCAGGAAAGGATCGAGCCCTGAGACGAGCACGGAAGCGGGAAGGGTACTCCAGCTGCAGAGGGGCTCGTGGACTCTGACCATACGTTCCAGCTGGAGCAAGGAGACTCGCCTTTGATCCAGAATCTCGCACTGTCTGTCGGCGCGTTTCTGCTGGGCGTGGTCATCGTGGTTTGGGCGACCGAGCGCTTGCTGGAGGGGATGGTCGGCCTGGCCTCGCTCCTGCGCCTGCCGGCTTTCGCCGTCGCCGGCATCTTCTCCGGGCTCGAAGCCGAGAACGTGGCGGTGGGCCTGGTCGCAGCCCATGGCGGTGCACCCGAGATTGCCCTGGGCACGGTCTTCGGTGGCGGCAGCTTCATCGTCTGCGTGGCACTTGGACTGGGAGCGGTGCTGTTTCCGCTTCGAGTTCAGCTGCCCCGGGGTGTGCTGCTGATCCTCGCCGCCACCCCGGTCCTGGCCGGGATCGCTCTGATCGGTGCGATGACCTCGAGGATCGCCGGCGTACTCTTGCTGGCGACCTTCATCTTGGCCATGGGCTACATGGTCATTGCCTCACGCACCCACCGCTTCATCGAGGCCGGCGAGGTCCTGGAGGTGGCGCAGCGGCCGCGACGATGGTGGGTGCCGCTACTCCTGACACTCCTTGGCATTGGCGTGATCACCCTGGGCGCCGAGCTCGTCACGTTCGGCGCGGAACGGACGATCAGCACCTTCGCGGTGCCGGCTGCCCTGATCGGGATGGTGGTGACGCCCGCCGCCATCGAGGTTGAGGAGGTGATCCGTCAGGTCATCCCGGCCAAGGAGGGCCGGCCCGATGTTAGCGCCGGCAACCTGGTCGGAACCGTGCTCTACTTCGTGCTTTTCAACCTGGGGTTGATCGCTGCCGCCACGCCGGTCGAGGTCTCCTCTCTGACCCGGCTGCTCGACTGGCCCTTCCTGGTGGCCTGTACCTGGCTGGCCACGCTGTTCTTCTGGCGCGGTGGCGTTAGCCGCCTACAAGGCGCCCTGCTGGTGATCCTTTACGCCGGCTATGTGGTGGCTCACCTCCTGCTCAGGTAATCCCTGCGGCCGGCCGCGGACCCTGGGCCCGCTATGACAAGAGCAGCGCCCGCGTGAGAGGGCTACGACGTTACCCATCGGGATCTCTAGGTTCCTTCGGTTGCTGCGCTGCGTCAGGGGAACGCGAGGGGATGCTCTCGATAAGAACATGGATAGGAGATCAAGGAGTATCCAGCCTGGACCGCCGGCAGTCAGCGAGCCGTGAGGAGCAGTTTATGAGGCGCGTACGGGTGTCGCCCGTTGGGCGTCTGTCGCACGGCGGTTCCACGCGGATGTTCTGGAGGTGGAGGGCGACGACGCTACGGGGAGCTGCGTAAGGCCGACTTCCTGGGCGCTCTGGCCACCTTCTTGGTCGGCGCTCTCTCGGCCTCGCGTTGCTTTTTGGCCATCTCCACAGACGCCGTCAGCGCTTCCATGAGATTCATGACCCCTAGCGTGGCCTCCTTCGGGGCGAGGACCGTCTCGGCGCCCTCGATCTTGGCGTTGATCACCTGCATCAGCGCCGCGTGATAGTTGTCCAGATAGCGATTCGGGTCGAAGCTCTCCTCGGTCAGGCTCTGCACCAGGCTCTTGGCCATCTGCAGCTCCCTTTGGTGGATCGTGACGTTGGCGACCAGATCTTTGGCCGGGCGGATCTCATGAGGCCAGTGGAGCGTGTTCATGACCAGCTGGCTCTGAAGCGGTTGCAGTGTGCAGAGGTGCTCGCGGTCGCGGAAGGCGACCTTGGCCACGGCGGTCGTGCCGGTCTCCTGGAGCGCCTGCGTGAGAAGGTAGAAGGGCTTCTGGCCAGTCTTCTCGGGAGCGACGTAGTACGCCGACTTGAAGTAGAGACTGGCCTGGATCTGCTGGAGCGGCACGAACTCGGAGATCTCGATCGTGTGGGTGGTAGGCAGGGGCAGGTTGTCGAGGTCGGAGTCCTCGATCACGACATAGTGGTCGATGGAAACCTCGTAGCCCCTCTTAACCTTGTCGTAAGGCACCTCGTGATCGCCAGCGTCACACCAACGCCTATAGCGGAGCGGTGAGGTGTGCTCACCGCACAGCTGGCGGAACGACACCGAGCGAGAGTCAATGGCCGCGTCGAGTCGAACTGGGATGCTGACCAGCCCGAACCCGATCACTCCCTTCCACAGCGATGGCATGGCAGGATTCCTCCCCCGCGGATTCCCCCCTGCCAGCTTACCGTCGGCGGCCGGGAGAGTCCGGCGTGGCCGCTGTCAACAGCGGATCGTCGCTCAGGCGTGATCCTCGTGGCCCTTGCCCTCATGAGGATCTCCGGCTCCAGGGCCAGTTGGTCGGCCACCGCCCGGATCACCGCCGGTGGTAGGGGAGCGGGATCCGCATCCAGACGGTGGCGATGCTGTCTTTGATCGAGACCGGGAAGCGGCGGCCCTCGCTGCGCAGCTGGGAGCGGATCCGGGGGGCGCTGGGAATCAGCGAGCCGCTGCCAGTCGAGGTCTTCCAGCAGCCGCGGAGAGAGATCACGGACGGGCTGGTCGCGAGCCTCGGCGCCTGCCTGGCCGCGGTTCGTCAAGCCACGTTGGCTGAGCTCGCTGCGGCGACCGGCTGGCCCGTCTCAGAAGTCCGGCTGGCGCTGCGCCGGTTGGCTGAGCAGCTCGAGGCGATCGGCATGCAGGTGCTCGACGATGGCACTCACGTCCAGCTGGGACCTGAGAAGCGCTTCCATGACGCCGTCGCACACCTGATCCAGCCGCAGCAGCTGCCCCGGCTCACCCAGGAGCAGGCCGAGGTCCTGGCCATTGTCGTCATGGACGGCATGGCCACGCGCAAGCGAATCGAGGAGGTCCGTGGCGCGGCGCACCTGTCGATCGGACCGGAGGGACCGGTCTCGCTGCCCCGCGACAGCTCGGAAACGCTGGCGCTGCTGTTGTCTCGAGGCGTGCTCTGTGCGGAAAGAGACGATCATGCGATGGGTCGGCCGCTGGTCTACCGGCCCACGCCGCGGCTGCTCCAGCTGCTTGGGGCAGGCACGCTCGAGGAGGCGCGGATGAAGATGGGGATACCGGCCGACTACCCGGCTCAGAGGGTGCTAATCCCTGAGTGGGGGCCATGAAGAACTTGATGGCTCGCGTGCAGCGGCTGCTGGAGCGGGCGAAGCAGGCTGTGCCAGGTCGAGTGGCCCTCAAGGCCATGGAGGACAACGCGCCCTCGCAGGCGGTCCTGATCGCCTGGAACATGCTGCAGGCCATCTTCCCGATCGCGCTGGCCTTGGCCGCCATCCTGGGCGCGGTGCTGGGCGCGGTCGGAGTGCAGTCCCAAGCGGTGCTCCAGACGGTGGCGGCTGTGATCCCGGACCAGGCCGGTCAGCAGCAGGTGCTCGACGCGCTCAAGACCGTGAGCTCCAAGACCGGGCTGTTCGCGATCCTGGCCCTGGTCGGCTTCCTCTGGAGCGCGTCGAACCTGTTCGGAACGTTGGAGAAGGCCTTCGACGTGATTTTCCACGTGCCCGTGCGGGACTTCGTGCGCCAGAAGCTGATGGCCGTTTTCATGATGCTGCTTTTCTGCGTGCTGGCGGGACTAGCGATCCTTACCTCCAGCCTCCTGCCCCTACTCTCGCAACTGCCACAAGCGCCGCTTCTGCCCCAGGGCGCCGGCGCCTTTGCCCTCCAGTTCCTGATCGGCTCCGTGGCCGGCATCATCCTCTTCTTCGCCATCTACTACGTGGTGCCGAACCGCAAGCAGTCGGTGCGGCAGGTTCTCCCAGGAGCGGTGCTGGCCGGCGTCGCCTTCGAGGTCTTGACACTGGCCTTCCCGCTCTACTTCAAGCTCACCGGCCCGGGCATGAACCAGTACAGCAAGACCTTCGCGCTGCTCTTCATCCTGATGGCCTACATGTACTTCTTGGGTCTGATCACCATGATCGGAATCGAGCTGAACTCAGTGCTCTACCCCGTGCCCATCCCACAGCCGGACCGTCCCGCGGCCATATCCCCGGCGGCCGGCGGCCCCGGCCAGCCGCCTCGCGGGTCCTCCGCCCGACGTGAGCGCTTGGCGGCGACGATCGGGCTGTTCGCGCTCAGTCGCCAACGCTCGTAAGTCGCGCTCTGACAGGGTTGGGCCTTCGGCCGATGCGAAACCGGATTCCAGGTGAGCAGCCAGGATCGCGGGAGACTGCCCGAATTCATAGGCCAGTCCCGAAGTGGGGGATGACACCACAGCTGGCAATGGTGCTGGGATTCGCTGCGCTCATCCTGCTCGGCGCCGGAGCCCTAATGCTGCCCATAAGCTCACGCCAGGGCGGCGTCAGTCCAGTGGTGGCGCTGTTCACGTCCACCTCTGCTGTCTGCGTCACAGGCATCCAGGTGGTCGACCCAGGCACCTACTGGTCTTCCTTTGGTCAGGCTGTGATCCTTGGCCTGATGCAGCTGGGCGGGCTCGGCTTCGTCGTCGGCGCCACCACGCTCCAATTGATCCGCAGGTCGACGCTCGGCTTCCAAGAACGAGCTGCCGCCCAGCAGACCGGCTACACCGTCCAGCTCGGAGGCCATCGAGGCCTGGTTCAGCGGGCCGTCGTGCTCGCCCTGTTGGCGGAGGCGGTGGGTGCACTCGTCCTGTGGATACGCTTCGCTCCTCGCTTCGGGGTGGGCCGCGGGCTGTGGCTCGCCGTCTTCCACTCGGTGTCGGCTTTCACCAACGCCAGTTTCGACCTGTTCGGCGACTCCCGCAGCCTGGCCAACTTCCAAACCGACACCATCGTCTTGCTGACCATCGCCGGCCTCATCATCGCCGGAGGTCTGAGCCTGCTGGTGGTGGAAGACGTCTTCCGGGTCCGGGGCTGGCGCCGGCTCGCCCTGGACAGCAAGCTCGTGCTCAGTGGGACGGCGGTGCTGCTGCTAGGGGGCACGCTTGTCATCTTCATCACCGAGCACGGCAACCCGGCCAGTCTCGCCAGGCTTCCGCTGCCATATCAGCTGCTCAACTCCTTCTTTCACTCGGCGGCGGCACGCACCGCTGGCTTCAGCACCTGGGACTTTTCCCACTCAGACGAAAGGACCCTGTTCTTCCTTCTGGGCCTGATGTTCGTAGGGGGTGCGCCCGGCTCCATGGCAGGCGGCATCAAGCTGACTACTGCCGGGGTACTGCTGGCTGCGGTCTGGAGCACGTTGAGGGGACGCTCTGAGGCGACAGCCTTCCGGCGCCGCATCGCGCAGCCGCACGTGTCCCAGGCTCTGGTGGTGGCGCTCCTGAGCTTAGCGCTGGTGGCCAACGTTGCCTTTGGGATCAGCCTGATCGATGGCGGGCGGCTGCGGGGCATCCCCTTTCTGCACCTTGTCTTCGACGTCACCTCTGCCTTTGGAACTGTCGGGTTTTCGACCGGGGTGCCCCCTCGGCTCTCAGCCCCCACGCAGCCACGTTGCTGGTCCGTGAGGAGGATCGGAACGGAAACCAGCGCTAAGCCCGGCGCGGACTGACCGGGACCACCAACGGCCCGCAGAGCTAGTCGGAGGCGAGGGCGGGAGTCCCGAGTACGAGGCCTGGCTGGCAGAGCTCCTGGCTACAAAGCTGCTGGGGCACTAACCAAGCTCCCGCTATGGAACAAGGGCACCCACACATCCCAGCACTGGCCCGGCCGGTCACCGCGTCAGAGCTCAGCCGGGCCCGTTCCCTCCGCGCGACACCAATCGACGGACGGCCTCTGGCATGTAGCCGGCGATTTGGCGACCGAAGAAGAGCCCCCAGACCGGAGCCATCGGGCGCTGCTGGCCCAGGCGGTCGAGCGCTCCCCGTTCCACGCCCGCCGCCTCGGGCACCTCGATCCGGCCCGGTTCGAGCTGGCTGACCTGCACCGCCTGCCCACGATGACCAAGGCGGAAATGATGGCCAGCTTCGACGACGTGGTCACCGACCGGCGGCTTACCCGGCCCCGGGTGGAAGACCACCTGCGCGGCCGCGGCCGCCAGGCGCGCTGCTGCTCGGCGACTACGTGTGCCTGGCCTCGGGCGGCAGCTCCGGGCAGCGCGGCGTGTTCGTACAGACGATCGGCGAGTACGCCGACCAAGCCGCCTCGATAATGCGCAACCCGATCGCCCGCCAGGTGGCCGCCGGCCAGTCACCGGACGGGATGGTCATCGGGCTCGTCGCCGCCGCCGCGCCGCTGCACTCCACCAGGTTGTTCGCGGCCGCCATCAGCGGCGGGCCTGTCCGGGTGGTACCGGTGCCCGCCACCCTCCCGCTCGCCGAGACCGTCAAGCGGCTCAACGCGCTGCAGCCGACCACGCTCGTCGGCTACCCCGCCAAGCTGGCGGAGCTGGCCGCCGAGCAGCGGGCCGGCCGGCTCCGGATCGCGCCGCAATCGGTGGTCGGCACAAGCGAGATGCTCACCGCCGCTAACCGTGCGGCCATCACCGCCGGGTTCGGCGTTCCGGTGGCCAACTCCTTCTCGTCCACCGAAGGCCTGGTCGGCCACAGCGAATCCGGCGAGACGGTGCTCACCTTCGCCACCGACCTGTGCCTCGCCGAGCTCGTCGACGGCCGCGGACAGCCGGTACCAGCCGGGACACCCTCGGCCAAAGTGCTCATCACCAACCTGCACAACCTCACCCTGCCGCTGATCCGCTACGAGCTGACCGACAGCTTCAGCGCGCGCCCCGGCACGCAGCCGGGCGGCTATCTGCAGGCCGCCGTGGAGGGCCGCAGCGACGGCGTGTTCCTCTACCGGAGTGTGAGCATCCACCCGCACGCCATCCGCACCGTGCTGGCTTCCTGCGCCAAGGTGACCGAATACCAAGTCCGCCAGACCGAGCACGGCATCGACGTCACCGTGATCGCAGGCGCCAATGGCGTTCCTTGGAGGTCAGCGATCCGGTCATGCCGCCACCGAGATCTCGGCCTGGACGGGCGCGGGCGCTCGGCGCCGCCGGCTGGTGACCGCGAGGGCGCTCATCGCGCCGACCAGCGAGAGGCCCGCCGCGACCGCGAGCGCGGGCCGGAAGCCGGCGTCGAAGCTCGCCGGCGTTCCCAGTTGGCCGTGGGCGGCGAAGACCGTGGTCGTGACCGCGATCCCGAAGGCGCCGCCAAAGCGCTGCAGCGTGCTGTTCGCTCCCGATGCCTTGCCCATATCCTGCGGCGCCACCGCGTTTAACACGGCGGTGGGCGCCGTCGCGAACACCATCGACACGCCAACGCCCGCCATTAGGAACGGGAGGACGAGGCGGTCATAGCCGACGGCGGTACTCGCCACCATCGCGATCCAGACGAAGCCGGCGCCCTGGAGGAGCATGCCGAGGACCATCAGCGGCCGCTGGCCGATCCGGTCAGACAGCGCGCCCGCCAACGGCGCCACCAACAGCGGGGTCGCGGTCCAGGGCAGGAGGCGCAGGCCGGCGTCGAGCGGTGACAGGCCGAGGACGTCCTGGAAGTACTGCGCCACTAGGAAGGCGGCAGAGGTCAGCGCTGCTGACATCAGGAAGCCAGTCATGTTCGCGGCTGAGAAGGCGAGGCTGCCGAAGAGCCGCAGCGGGAGCATCGGCTCGCTCGCCCGGCGCTCCCAGGCCACGAACCCGCCCATCAGCAGAATGCCGATGCCCAGCGTGGAGACCGTCTCCGCGCTGGCCCAACCCACCTCGTTGGCGCGGACGAGGCCCCAAACCAAGCCCACGGCTCCGCCCGTCGCCAGGGCAACGGCCGGCA
>JALZAW010000269.1 GCA_030948155.1 Candidatus Dormiibacterota bacterium
CGGACCGCTTCTTGGCCGAGTCAGGCAGCGACCAGCCTGCCCAAAACGCGGTCACGTGGATCTCGTTTCGCCATATGAGTCAGCACCGGCGGATGTCCCCTCTGGCTCCAGGTCGACCGGCGGCGCCGCGGCCGTGCGATCGGAACGTGACGATGCGCACGGCCGGGTCATCGCGACCGCCGCGCTGAAAGAGCCTCTTGGAAGCGGTGGGGTCACGCCGGAACGTCGGCCGGCGTCGGGCTCTCCCTGTGCTCGTCTTCCTCCTGCGATCTGTTCTCCCGCAACGGGAGGATCAGAGCCCGACGATGATCAGGCTCGTGACCGGTGTGAGCAGTGGAACCAGAGTCTTAGCCGGACCCCTCCTCTGCCGGGCCTCTCCGCAGGGCGAAGTAGCCCATGAGCTTCCAGCCACCGCTGCGACGCATGTGCACCTTGCCGAGGTAGGTCAGGCGCCCCACCTCCACCAGCTCGTCCAGGATGTCACGGATCAGGAATGCGGGATTGAGTCCGAGATCGTAATCGATCTTTAGCACGGCCCGGTCGGCGTCGAACAGGCCGGGCGCAGTGTACGTGCGGAAGTCGAAGGCCGACATCACTCCCGGCTCGACCGGGCGGAAGGCATACCGAGGCCAGACGAGCCGGGCGGCGCGGCCGGCGCCGCTGGTCAACAGGTTATCGCCGGTGGCGACCGCCTGGTCGATCCGCTTGCCGAGCCACGGCATCCACAGAGCGGTGAACCGTCGGGCCGGTCCGTCCAGTGGTCCCTGGGTCGTCATCACCAGCATCCCCTCGTAGCGGCCCTTGAGCCCGTCGGGCGGAACTCCGGCCCGGAAGAGGTCATTGAGGTCGGCCGCCGCACTGGCTGCCTGTCCCCGACTCCTCGACTTCAGCTCACGGATGACCCGCCAAGCCCCATCGGCCGTGCCGGTGATCGGAAGAGACATACATTCCCCCTATGCGGTCAAGGTTGGCTGTGACCATAACCGATCAGCTCATTTCGCGGCGGCTGACCGGGAGCACCAGCTCTGCCCCGGGCCGCCCGGTTCGCGCTCAGCATCGGCTCAGGCTCCGCCCTTTTGGATCTGCTCCCGAAGCTTGAACCGCTGTATCTTGCCGGTCGCGGTCTTCGGCAACGAGTCTACGAAGTGGAATGCCCGGGGGGTCTTGTTGCCGCCGAGCCGCTGCCTCACGTGCTGCTTCAGAGCCACCTCAAGCTCGTCGGTCCCCGTGCCATCCAGCACGACGAACGCTTCCGGCTTGATCAGCTCGTCCTGGTCGGGGAGCCCTAGGACCGCGCATTCGACGACGTTGGCATGCGCCGCGAGGACGTTTTCGATCTCATAGGGGCTAACCCAGATGCCACCCACCTTGAGCATGTCGTCGTCCCTGCCCTGGTAGAAGAAGTGGCCGGTCTCGTCCCGCGTGTAAACGTCGCCGGTCCTCAGCCATTCGCCCAGGATGGTCTCCTTGGTGCGCTGATGCTGTCGCCAGTAGTAGGCGCAGACGGACTCGCCTCGAACCAGCAGGCTGCCGGGCTCGCCGGCCGCCACCTCCTGTCCGGCCACGTCCACCACGCGTGCGTCGTAGCCTGCCACCAGCGTGCCGCTGCAGTCTGGGCGGATGTCGTCCAGTCGGTTCGAGATGAAGATGTGGCAGCACTCGGTCGACCCGATCCCGTCCAGGATCGCCACTGCCGTTCGCTCCTGCCAGCGCTTGGCCACTGACGAGCCCAGGGGCTCGCCGGCTGACACGCAGGCCCTGACCCGGCTGAAGTCTGCCGTGTCCCAGCTGGAGCCGCCTGTGGCCAGCGTGTTGGCATAGCTGGTGGGCACCGAGAAATAGACGGTGGGCTGAAAGCGCCTGGTCATTTCGAGGACCGCCCGTGGGGTGGGCGGATCTGCGAGCAGGACGGTTGTCGCCCCGACCGCGAACGGAAAATAGAGACCGTTGCCAAGCCCGTACGCGAAGTAGAGCTTGGAGACCGAGAAAGTGACGTCCGACTCGTCGAGCCCGAGCACCCCCCGGGCATACGCGTCCACGCAGCAGCGCATGTCGTGCTGAAGATGGACGACACCCTTGGGCGTGCCGGTGGTGCCCGAGCTGTACAGCCAGAAGCACATATCGTCTCGGTGGGTGTCGGCAGGGCTGAGCTGATCGCGAGCGTCGTTCACGATCTCCGCCAAGCTCAGCTCGCCGCGACCAGGCTCGCCCGCCACCACCAGATGCTGCGGATAGCCCACCTGGCGCCGAGCCTGGCGCATGATCTCGGCGACGGACTGGCTCACGACCGCGATCTTGGAGCGACTGTCGCTGAGCATGTAGGCGAAATCATCCACCGTCAGATTGGTGTTCACCGGCACCGGGACACCCCCCGCCTTTATAGTCCCGAAGAAGGTGCTGGCGAACTCGGGCGAGTCGAGCAACGCCATCAGGACCCGGTTCTCCGGCTCCAGGCCGAGGTCGAGCAGTGCGTTGCCAGCGCGGTTGGCGCTGGAGGCCACTTCCGCATAGGTGAGGTCGCCTGAGATGGTCCGTATTGCGACCTTGTCCGCCCGACCCTGCTCGAGGTTGTGATCCAGCAGGTCACTCGTCGCGTTGTAGAGATCGCGGCTACGTACGCTCGTCGACATCGCTGCTCGTCCTTCTTTCAAATCCGCCTTGGGGCCAGGGATCGGATGCCTGCCAATGAAATCGAGCAGGAGGGCCGCCGTGCCCTCTGGATTCTGGATCTGCAGCAGGTGCGTGGCATCCGGCAGCACCGCCGTCTCGGTCTGAGGCATCCACTCCTTGACGAGGTCGTGACACTCCGCGTACAGGGGTGAGCTGTTGCTGCCCAACACGAAAAGTGTCGGCTGCCTGATGCGGCGCCCCTCGGCTGCGCTGAAACTCCAGGCCTCATGCGCGGGGGCCTCAACCTGGAAGTAGGTGTCCATGTCCCTGATGGCCTGATCAAGGCCGCCGGGGACTCGCCGGCCGATATCCACCCGGTCCTGGGGGCCGCCTAGGAACGGGTCTACGGCCACCTCCCAGTCGCCCTGGCGGTAGAAGGCGGTGGCGGCGGCGACCAGCTTGATCAGGGCTTGGCCGCTGGGCACGGTCAACAGAGCCGCCTCCAGGAGCACGAGTGAGTGGACCGCGGACGGAGCGTCGTACGCCAGCTGCAGAGCGATCGCGCCACCGTAGGAGTGCCCGACCACGTGCGCCCGCCGCACGCCCAGATATTCGAGCAGGGCACTGGCATCCGCAGCCTGATCCCGGATGCTGACCGCGCCAGCGACGGCAGTGCTGCCGGCGAAGCCGCGACGGTGATATCGGATGAGCGTGGACACATCGACGAGCGACTCTTGCTCGAGCAGCGGCCCGAACGAGCCTGCCACATGGCTGCCGTGGATGAGCAGGACCGGCTGGCCCGTTCCCCGCAGCTCATACTCGAGCTCGACGCCGTTTACGCGCGCGCGATCCATCGCCACTTACTTGCGCCACTCACTCGCGCCACTCACACGGACACACGTCAACGCGAACTCTAAGCGGTGCTCTTCCCGGTGTCCCGGCGGCGAGACCAGGACCCCCGGAAGCGCCACCCGATCGATCGCATTGCGTGCGGTCCCCGATCACCGGCCGCTGGACCCGACCCGGCCAAGGGCGGCCGACGTGGAGGCCGGCGGCCGCGCCGCCAGCGCGACTCCGCTGCTGCCGGGCTTCAAACCCGAGGACGTACCCGGCGCTCATCACGGCCGGACCTTCGGCACCCTCGGCTTGGGCTTGGCGGCGCTTAGACCGTTTTCGGATACGGAGCGCGTATCAGCCACTCGAAGGCCGTTGGCCTGTGCACAGTGTCTTGCAACAAGTGTCAACGATGTCCTGCGACACGACAGTGGTCGGGGAGGCGGGATTTGAACCCGCGACCCCTTGGCCCCCAGCCAAGTGCGCTGCCGGGCTACGCTACTCCCCGAACCAGAGGCTCATTGTAGGTGTCCCGGGTCAACCCGGCTGTCAGCCCCGGCGCCAGACTCACGACTCCAGACAGACTCCACCCACCGTTGCCCGAGGGGTAGTCTGTACCCGCCCGAGTGACAGATGTTCAGGCTGAAACATCTTTAGGAGGACCAAGAAAATGGGCAACCCAGTCACGCATTTCGAGATCGTGGGCAGTGACCCCGCTGCGCTCCAGGCGTTCTACCGAGACGCCTTCGGCTGGAAGGTAGCACCCAGCGGACCTGGCTATGCCATGGTCCTTCCTGAAGCAGGCAGCGGCATCAATGGCGGCGTCGGGGCTCCC
>JALZAW010000025.1 GCA_030948155.1 Candidatus Dormiibacterota bacterium
GCCCGAAATGGTGCGGCAGCTTCGCAACCGGTCTTCGATCCTCATTTGGGTGGCGCATGACGATCCGCCCTGGATAGCTGCCAGCGCTTCACTGGCCGACGTCCATGCGGTTCGCCAGAACTACACCATCGACCAGGAGATCAAGGCCAGGATCGAGCAGCTGGACCCTGAGCGGACAGCCCTGGCCGCATCTGGTGAATTGGATCAGCACAGTTGGCTGGGTTGGAAGGAGGGGTCCTGGGCGGGCTTCGCGGAGACCTTACCAGCCTTTCTGACCGAGTTCGGGGCGCAGGCGGCGCCCACTCTGGAGTCGCCCGTCTGGCGCCAGCTGAGCACGCGCTGGCCGTTGCGAGGGGACGATCCGCAGTGGCTCTACGCCGGTTTCCACCTGCCGTGCTGGGCCGAGCGGGGAGCGGGGCTGCCGACCGACTTTCCCGACCTGGGCAGCTTTGTGGCCGCTGGCCAAGAGTATCAGGCGGGCCTGCTCGCCTACGCCATCGACCAAGCCCGGAAGCGGAAGTTCGAGCCCTGCTGGGCTGCCCTTCCCTACCAGCTGTGCGACTCCTTCCCAGGTATTGGCTTCGGCTTGGTGGATGCCGCACGCGTCCCCAAGGCTGCCCTGGCTGCAGTGCGCGAGGCGTTTGCCCCAGTTCGGGTCATCATCGATCCAGTCGGTTTCACGCCGCTGCAGCCATGGGGCTTCGGCTATCGATCGGAGGGACCGGTGAGCCTTCGCCTGATCATTGTGAACGACGACCCGAGCCTCAGAGGAAGTGCTGAACTACGTTGGTCCGTGGTCCGCGAGCGCGACTTCGAGACCCGCGGCAATGCCTGGGTTCGGGATGCACTGCGCCGAAAGTCCTTCTCCGGCTCCGTCAGCATCGGTCTGCCCAGCGCCGCGGAGCCGGCGCTGCAAGCTACCAACCTCACGCTGCCGCTCGCCGCCGGAAACTACCGGCTGGAAACCGAGCTGCGGGCGGCAGACCGGGCGCCTTCTCGATCCTCGCTCGTACTCCAGGTTCGGGCGGAGCTGCCGGAGCCTCGCCGGCGACCGCAGCTGCCCAACTATCTACTGGAGCGCATAGTCGTGCACGACAGCCTTCGACCTGACCTGGACGGGGTCCGCTTCACACTGCGGAACCTGACCCGACCTGCGGTTCTGGCTGGTTTGGACGACCTCCGTCTCGATGGTCGACCGCTGGTTGAGCCCAGGCTGTCGCTGGAGACCGACTCCGGCCGGGTGCCCCTGCCCCGGACGCTCGACCTGCCCTTCGGACGTGATCTGACAGTGCTGGTCGAGCTTGACTTTCCGCTCGAGCCGGGCGACCACGACCTGGAGTTGGATCTGACCCTGCCAGGCGTGGCCAGCGGCCGAGCGCGAGTGAGCGGACGGATCAGGCCCGACGAGGCACCCAGCGGAGGGTGGAAGTGAGCAAGACGCTGCTGGTGCTCATCGGTTTCGCGCTGCTGGCTCTGCTGTTTACGGTTCTCGCAGTGGCTGATTTCGTGCGCTGGCGCCGCGCCGGCCGCCGACGTGCGCCGACCGCCCGGCCGGCTCGTCCACCGGGCCCGCCGGGGCCTCCTGGCCCTCCCTCCGGCGGCTAAGGAGGCAGGGACGCCAGGCCGGTCCGCTGCGGGCGCCAGCAAGGCGGAGTGGCGAGCGCATCTGCGAGCCACTCGAGGTTCGCTGCCGGCGGCGCAGCTCTCCGCCGCGGCTCTGGCCGCCGCTGAACGGCTCCTTGCCCTGCCGGGCCTGGCGGAGGTCGGGGTTGCTGCCCTCTACCTCCCGCTGGCCGGCGAGCTGGACACGCTACCGCTTGCCGAACGCCTCAGGCTCAATGGAGTCAGAATCGTGCTGCCGCGGGTGATTGGGGCCACCCTTGACTTCGCACCGGGACCGCCGGCGGGCGCTCTACGCGGTGGCTTCCGAGGCTCGCTGGAGCCGACGACCGCAGCCGTGGCGCCGGAGTCCATCGACCTCATAGTGGTGCCGGGCGTCGGCTTCGATCTGGCCGGCAACCGCCTCGGCCAGGGTGGCGGTCACTATGACCGGGCGCTGGGGGAGCTGACAAGGGCGGTCCGCGTGGGCTATGGCTTCGATTGCCAGGTGGTGGAGCGGCTACCCGGTGATGACTGGGACCAGGGCCTGGACGCCGTCGTGACCGAGTCGCGAAGCCTGCGATTTCCGACTCGGGCGGGGGGTCGTAACCACCGGGGTGCCCAAGGCTGATCGGGACTTCAGTCCTATTGACCGGTGGAGAGGCGTCATGTAGAAACCGTTGACAGTGGGGGGAAGAAGCCTTTGGGGCCTATGCGCGGCGAACGGGACGGCTCGCGCCGGATGATCCGGGCTCTGGGCTTGAGTGGCGCGTTCTTGTTGCTCGGGCCGGCTGGCGGTGCGTGGGCGGCGGGCCCGGCCGGAGCCCCTCCGTCCGTGTCGCCTACTGAGCTCGCCCAGGAGATCAGCATCACCGACCTCGGCGCGGGCCCGCAGACCGTTCACGGGCAGGCTGGCTCTGTAAACATCGCTTTTCCCGGCCCGGCGGTGCCTCTGGCGAGCTCCGGCAGCTTCGTTCGCGTCTTCTTCGGGCACAGCGCTACGATCCCGCCCGGCGCGCGAATTGAGGTCGCCGTCAACGGTCGGCCGCTCAGTGACTCAGCGCTCAGCACCGGCACCGCCGGCGGTGCTGTATTCGAATCCAGGGTTCCGCAGGAGATCCTGAACCGGGATGGCCCCAACCTCCTGCAGGCCCGTTTCTTGCTCCCGACCGCCGCCCCTGCCGTGGAGGGGCTTTTTGGGCGGCTGGACGGCCAGACCCTGATCCACTACGCCCTGCGGCGGCCGGCAGGGGCCGACTCGTTGGCGCTGAACGACTTTCCTTACTCGCTCATCGAGCCAGCCTCGGCGACCTCCAGTCCGCCGCTGGCGCTGGTACTGCCAGACAAACCCGAGACTGTGGAGCTGGGAGACGCCCTCCGAATCACGGCGGCAGTTGGCAGGTCGGCGCGATCGAGGCGAGTCCAACCCAAGGTGATCACCACCGGGCAGGTCGATTGGCCGGGTGGCGTTGTGGGCCCGGCAGTTGTCGTCGGCCGGGTCGACCGATTGCCTCTCATCGGCCGCCTGCTGCAAGCGGCAGGGTTCTCGAAGACCGACCGCGGCTGGCAGTCGCCTGGCGGGGGTCAGGTGGCCGGGACGGATGACGGCCTGCTGGCAACCCTGATCTCACCCTTTGACGGGCGGAGCCCTCTGGTGATCGTCACCGGCGTTAGCGACGGAGCGCTTGGGCGGGCCACAGAGGCGCTGGTCGGTGCAGACACGAAAGGGCTCGCTGCCAGCACCGCCGTGGTGACCGGAACCGGTTTGGCTCCAGGGCCAGGACCTGCTCAGCGCCTGCTGGGCCTTGCCGGACTGGTGCCGCCTGACACCTTCGTGGAAGGCGCTGGCGAGCACAGGGTGGTCTTCGGCGTACCGGTGCCCGCGATCGACAGTGGCCAGGCCGGGTCGGTGCGTTTCACCACCGCCGGTCCGGCAACCTACGTCTCCGGTCCGGCCACCGTTACTTTGGAGGTGAACGATCACCCGCTCCCGGCGGCGCAGGTGGCGCTAACGGCCCAGCCAGAACAGGTTGTGCTGCCCCTGGCCGGCGACCTCCTGAGACCGGGTATCGACGGCTTCGAGATCTCCATCCATCTGAGCGGCGGTCGAACTCAGCTGTTCATCGCCGGCTCGGCGATCGCCCTGCCCCCCGCACCCAGCAGCGGCTTCGGGCTGGAGGCGCTGCCCTACCCGTTCTTCGAGCCGGTCGCGAATGATTCCCTCTCGGTGGTTCTGGCCGACAGGCAGTCAGCCACCCTGGATACGGCTGCTACGGCGCTGGCAGCACTTGGGTCGCGCTCGCTCGCCCCGCCGCCCCGCGTGCGTTTGCGGCCGCTGGAGCCGACTCGCAAGTTCTTCGCGGACACCGCTTCTGTCCTGGTGATCGGCACTCCCCCGGGCGCTGGACAGACAGCTGGCGGTCCGACCCTCTCGCTTCACCTCGGCCTAAAAGGGCGGGCCGATCTGGCGCCTGTACAGTCGCTGGGCAGCAGTGCCGCGGGTAGCTCTCGCGCATCCGTCGGCTGGCTCGACGAGGTCTCGCAGCCGGACTCCGGGCTCCAGGCGGCACTCTGGGTGGGCGGCACCGACAGCTCGGCGGCGCAGGGCGCGGCGGCCGCGCTTTATGAGCACGGCCTCACGCATCGGGTGGCCCTGGTGGCGGCGGATCGAAGCATCCGAGCTCCGACCGGCGCTGCCCAAGAGCCGCTGGTGCGTACGCCTCTTGAGCTCCGGATCGCCGAGCTGCTCCCAGTGCTGGCTCTGGGGGGCCTTCTCATCTTCCTGGGGCTGGAGATGACGCGCCTGCGGAGGAGCTTTCGATGAGGCTACGGTGGCTTGATTTGCGGGCGGCGTTGCTCGCCCTGGTGGCCTGGTCGCTGCTCGCGGTGGCCGCGACGTGGGCCGTCAGCACAGCTTCGGCAACTCTATTCTTTGTGCCGGCCCTCGCGCTGGTGGTCGTCGCCACCTTCCGAACTGTGCGACACGGCGCGGTGGTCGCTCTCCTCTGCGCAGCCGGGTTCGGGTTTTCGCAACTCGTGACCTCAGCCCAACCTGTCGGCCCCGAATTCGGGGCGCAGCAGGCGCAGACGAATTTGCCCCGGCTGTTCCAGCTGACCAGCCCGAGCGGCGAGGCGGCGGCAATCCTCGGCGCGGCGCTGCTGCTGGCCACTGTGGCTGTAGCCAACCTCGTGGCGGCTCGCCTGCGCGGCACGAGAGGGCAGCCCGGAGAAGCGGCGGAGCGACTGCAGCCAGAGCAGGCGGTGCCTGCGATGCTGATCCGCATCACGCCTGAGCGGAGCGTGGCCTCCTCCCCGGTGGGAGCTGCGGTGATCGCACGGCTGGCCGATATCGTCAGCGAGGCGCTGACCTCCTTCAACACAGTTGTCGTGAGGCGGGGCCAAGACGTGCTCGTGCTGCTGAACGACGCGGATCCGAAGGCTGCGAAGGCCGTCGAAGCCGGGTCTGCCAAGGCCAAACGGGTGCTAAAGCGCCGTTTTCGCACGACTGTGACCCTGCTCCCGGGCCAACCTGAAAACAGCGAAGCCAAGCCGGCGGCCGCCGGCTCCGGCCCCGAGTCGAAAGGTGTGTCCGGCCGCCGCCGGGCGGCCGACCTGGCGGCAAAGAACCCGTAGTCGGAATCTGGAGAAGAGATATGAGATCGATCATCGCCACAGTTGCCTTTGCCATCACGCTGGCCGCAGCTGCCCTGACCGCTTCCGGCACTGTGGCTCACGCCGCCGACCAGGCCAACGTCCGCATGGTTTACGTCTCGCCTGACGGGCCCAACGTCGACCTCTACTGGGACTCATCGCAGGCCCTCACCAACGTCACCTACAAGACGGTGTCGACATACATGACGGTGCCGCCGGGTGCCCACGACTTCCGCGTCAACCAGGCTGGCTCCAGCACCGCGATGGTGGCGCAGGTGCAGAGCTCGCTGGCCTCGGGTTCGTTCAACACCATAGTGGTGGGAGGTAAGTCGGGACAGCTGCGAGCGGCCGTGTTCAATGACGCCATCTCAACACCTGGCCAGGGTCAAGCGTCGGCCCGCTTCATCCACACCGCGCCGGAGGTTCCGGGTGTGGACGTGGCGGTCAAGGGTGGGCCTGTACTCTTCACCAACATCTCGTTCCTGCAGGCGTCCAGCTATGGCTCGCTGGCGGCCGGTTCATACGATCTCGAGCTCCGCTCGACAGGCACCGACCAGGTGCTCTTCACGGCCACTGGTGTGGTCGCGTCGCGAGGAACCATCCACTCGCTGGCTGCCGTCGGCGGCGTCGGCCGTCCGATCGAGCTGCTCCAGATAGCTGACGCCGACTCCACCGCTTCGACTCCGTCCGGCGGAGCCGACACAGGGGGAGGGGGCATGGTCATTCGCCAACCGGCGGCACTGACCTTGGTCGGGCTCAGCCTTCTGCTCACCTGCCTGTTAGGGGCGACAGCGATCCGGCGCCAGAGACGCCCGCTCTGACACGCCGGCCGGGCAAGGGAGTGCTGGCGGTCCTGGCCGCGGCACTGGTCGCTTACGCCAGCTTTCCGGGAGCTGGGGTCGTGATCCGCCCCCACGCTGCAGGAGCGGCCCCGGCTCCGGCGACCTCCGCCCGGCTGCCGGCTCCGGCAGCCGCCACCGGCGGCATGCAGCTGGCAACGCCCACGGTCCGGTCTCCACTCGAGGGTGGCGGCGCTGTGCCTGCGCAGGCCTCTTCCGAGCGGCCGGCCGCCGGGCAGCCTCAGCGCATCGAAATTGCCGGCATCGGCGTCTCCTCCACGCTCAGCCGAGTCGGGCTCGAACCCGACGGCACCATTCAGGTGCCCAGCGACCACGACCAGGCTGCGTGGTATGCGGGGGGCCCGGCGCCCGGCGAGCAAGGTCCGGCGGTGATCCTGGGCCACCTCGACTCGTTCACCGGACCGGGCGTGTTCTGGAACCTGGCCAAGCTTCACCCTGGGGATCCGTTGACAGTTGTGCGCCAGGACGGCGTGGCAGTCGGCTTCCACGTGACAAGAGTGGAAAGCTTTCCGAGGGACCGATTTCCGGTCGCCGATGTCTACGGAGCGCTCCCGGGTCCCGAGCTGCGCCTGATCACCTGTGGCGGCACCTGGGACTGGGGGGCGAGGCGCTACGGCTCCAACTTGGTTGTCTTCGCCGCCGCCAACGCGGAGCCGACCCCGCCGGAGACCCCAGCGGCGCGACAAACCGGGAGCCACGGCACGGCCGCAGATTAGGGCCTGCCAGGTAAGGCTGACCCGCAAGCCGAGGATCGGTAACTAGAGTGTCCCGGGCCTGAATATTTCATCGGCATACTGCGGCTCCGGACGGCCCATGGCGCCGGTCAACCCACCCCACCAGACAGGCTTCGCGGGGACCCCGGAATAGGGGTCAGGCCCGTCGCCGCACGCCCCCGCTGCTCGGGCCCCCCGGCTCGAAAATGCGCTCCTCCCAATATCCGCCCTTTCCTCCCCAGCCCACGAAGCCTCTGGTTTCGCGGGGACCCCGGATATTTGGCTTCGGCCAAGGACCGGCGCCCATCGGGCGCCTGCCCCAACTCAACGAACCTCTGGCGCGGGACACTGGCCAGCTTCTCTGTACGCCGCGACTGCTGCCGGTGTCGGCCCAAACAGCCGAGCCGCCTTCACTCCTCGAGCGACTGCCAAGAGGCAATGTCAGCCAGAGAGGCGAGGCCGTGTTGCTGCAACCCACACGGCCCCGAGCCCAGCACGCTGAGGGCGCGCTGGCTCACTTTTATAACTACCCCACGCTCACCGTGTCAATGACAACCTGAGAGATGGCCCCGCCGTTGTGCGCAGTGACTGCCATGCCCGCCAACGTTGGAGCTGTCGTGCCGAAAGCCACTGTTGAGCCCGGGATCGCAGTCCAGGTGACCCCGTCAGCCGAGGTGTAAGCGGTGAAGCTGCCGGCCGCCAGCGTCACCCGTATGTAGGCTGGCGGGGCTCCGGCCACCGAGCCGGCCGCCGCCGAGGCTCCCCCCTGGGTGGCGCGGTATTGCACGACTACGCCGTGACCCGGTGTTACGAAGACCGCGTAGTAAGGCGAGGCGGGATCGGTGCTCTGCCGGATCATCAGGCCGCCCTTGGCCCAGGGGTCGCTGTTGCCCTGCGATACAACGCGGCCGCTGACGCTCCCATCTCCCGGCAGTTGCTGCCAGACGTAATGGAATTGGTCAGCATTGCCCCAGATGTCGCTGCCCCCTCCGTCGACAGTCCAGGTGCCGTTGTTCAGCGCTTGATCACCAGGAAGTCCGGGGTTGCCGATGTCGGCGCAGTTCCACGTCGCGGGGCAGAAGACCGGAGGTGGCGGGGCGGTGGCAGTGATGGTCACGCTGTCCATGGTCACTGTGCTGAGCGCAAGACCGTTGTGCGAGGTCACTGCCAGGCCCCCGTAGATCGGGCCGGTGATCCCCGCCAGCACTATGCAGGATCCCCGAATGTAGCTCCAGGTGGCTCCGTCAGCTGAGGAATAGGCGCAGAGGACGGAACCTGAGCGAGCCACGCGAAGATAGTTGGGGACCGAGCCCGGGAAACCTGTAAGTTCGGCGGCTGCCGCCCCCTGGCTCGGCCTGTACTGGACCTGGACACCGTTGCTTGGCGTCACGAGCGCGAAATAGTAGGCGGCGGCTGGATCAGCGCTCTGTCTGAGCATCACGCCGGCCTTTGCCCACGGATCGGAGTTCGTCTGGGCGGTCACGTGCGCGCTCACCGTGCCGTCGCCCGTCACCGTCTGCCAGACGAAGTGGAACTGATCAGAAGTCTGGAAGATGTCCGAGCCACCGCCCTGGATCTGCCAGGTTCCGTTGTTGAGCGTCTGGCCTCCGGCCGGAGACGGCTGCCCGATATCCTGGCAGCTCCAGACGGCGAAGCAGCTCCACGCCGGTGGCGGGGCGGTCAGGCTGAGTGCTACATGGTCGAACGTCACCGAGCTCAGGTTCGCCGTGTTATGGGAGGTGGCCGCCATTCCGGCCAGGACCGCTCCCCCGAAGAGAGCCACGCTCGATCCCGCCACTGGGGTCCACGTGACTCCGTCCGCCGATGTGTAGGCCGAGAAGATGTTTCCGGACCTGGCCACTTGAAGGTAGGTCGGCACCGTTCCCGGCATCATGGTCGCCTGGACCGCGTTGCCGCCCTGGGTGGCGCGGTACTGAACCACTATGCCGTTGCCTGGCGTGGTTAGCGCAGCATAGAAAGCTGCTCCGGGATCAGCGGACTGACGGAGCATGACGCCCGCCTTGGCCGACGGATCCGTGTTCGTCTGCGCCGCCACCCGAGCGCTGAAGCTGCCGTCACCGGCGAGCGCCTGCCAGACGTAGTGGAAGGAGTCGTAAGGTCCCCAGATGTCACTGCCACCCGCGCCGACCGTCCAGACGCCGTTGCTCAAAAACTGCTCGCCGGCAGGGGTCGGGTAGCCGATGTCGGCGCACGACCATCCGGCCGGACAGGCGGTGGGCGGCGGTGGGGCGTTGGTGGTCACGCTGACTTGGCTGAAGGTGGCGACGCCGAGGTTGCCTCCGTTCTGCGAGGTGACCGCGAGCCCGGCCAAGCCGGCTCCGCCGTACACGACCCGTGCGCTGTCTGCCAGGTAGGTCCAGTTCACCCCGTCAGTGGACGTAAATGTGCTGAAGACATTGCCTGCTCGCTGAACCTGGAAGTAGGCCGGGACGGTGCCCGGGATGGTGGCCGCCGGCGGCAGGATCCGCAGGCCCTGGGTTGTGCGATACAGGACTTGGATGCCGGCGCCGGGAGTCACGAACACCCCATAGAAGGGCGAGCCCGGATCGTTGCTCTGGCGCAACATGATGCCTGCCTTGGCCCCCGGGCTGGTATTGGTCTGGGTGGCGACACGGGCGGTCACGGAAGTGTCACCCGCCACCGGCTGCCAGACGTAATGGAACTGGTCGGAGTAGTAGGAGATGTCGTTGCCGGCGCCCTTCACTGTCCAGACGCCCCCCGCCAGGGTTTGATCCCCGACGAGGCCTGGATTGCCTACATCTCGGCAGCTCCAGCCGGCAGGGCAGGCGCTCGCCGGCGGTGGCGCTACCGGCGCCGGGCCCGGAGTACCGACTGCCACACCCGTGAAGCGGACCGCTCCTGAGGTGCCGTTCACAGCTGAGCTGGCGGCGAGCCCCACCAGGGCCGCGGCCGGCAGGACCACTGTCGCGTCAGTGCCCGGGACCAGTGTGTAGTTGATGCCATCCGCTGCGGTCGCCGCCTGGAAGTGGTCCCCACGTCGCTGCAGCTCCAGGTAAACGGGGAGGCCCTTTGCCGGGCCCTGGACAGTGGTGGTGACGCCGCCGAACTGGGTTCGGTACTGGACAGTGACACCGGTTCCTGGAGTCCTGAACACGGCATAGTAGGGGGAGCCAGCGTCGTTACTCTGGCGGATCATCAATCCCGCCTGGGCTGCCGGGTTGGTCGCCTGCTGCGCTGTCAGCCTGGCAGTTATCTGGGCATCTCCGACAACTGCTCGGTTCATCATGCGGAACTGGTCGGCCGGGCCGCGGACGCCAGCGCCGCCCGCCTGGATGGCCCAGTTGCCCCCTTGGACGGCCTCAGAGCCCGCCGGCACCGGCGCGCCGATATCCTGGCAGGTCCATCCCGCCGGGCAGTTGGGATCGGGGGGCGGCGGATTGACAGCTGTAAGGCCGAAGGCATACTCGTTGCCGTCGGTGGAGCCTACGAAGATCCTGCCCGTGGACACGCTGGGCGAACCGTAGATCACCGCGCCCGTCGTGTAGCTGTAGAGACGGGTGCCCGATGCCGCGTCCAGCACCTCGAGGGTCGCGCCGGCGCCCGCGATCACCAACCCGTTCGCGTAGGCAAGCGCGGGGACTACCGGCGCAGTCGTGGGATGCTCCCAGACAAACCGACCAGTCGCCGGATCGAGTGCGCGCACGAAACCGGGTGTACCAACTCCGTTGATGGTGGTGTTCCCGCCGGCGAAATAGAGCAGGCCGTTACCGAACGCTCCTGATGAGACGCTGGCGTCGCCACATGGAGAGCAGGTGCCACCCTTGGCGATCTGCTGCTGCCACACCGGTCCAGCCGAAATGTTATTGCGGTTGAAGCCATAGGCCCAACCCCCCTTGTTGATCCCCGCGACCAGTGGGTGGCCAGCAGCGTCCGAGAACAGGATCGGGCTGGTTCCCCAATCCGAGTCCACCCCGGTCTGCGCAGGGGGGACCGTCCAATAACCCTTGACGGCGAGGGTCGTCGCGTCCAGCGAAACCATGGCCTGCGCCAGCGGTTCGTTGAAACCGCTGGTGGTACCAGTGGTGACGAAGATCGTGTTGGTCCCCGGATCGACAACTGGTGTGGTCCAGATTCCGCCGCCGGTCTGACCCGCGGGCGCGGCGTTGAAGGTGTTGACCACCTGGTGAGTGGCGAGGCTGACCTGCAACAGCTGACCCTGCACGAGAGGGCAGTCGCCCAGACTGGAGATGCCTATGTAGGCGTAGCCGTTGTACAGCAGCGGGCTCGCCCAGTTGTAGTGACCCCCCGCCGCACTGTTGTCGCCGGTGGGTACCGTCCAGAGCACGGCACCCGTGTTCGCGTCAAGGGCGTACCAATTGGAGTCTCCACCGCCGAGGTAGACGACTCCGTTCAAAACCGTCGGCGCGGACGAGATGCCCGCCGTCCTCGGGAAGCAGCCTGCCGCGCCATTGGTGATCCCGAGGAAGGCCTTCCACTTGACGGCGCCCGAGGCCGCGTCAACCGCATACTCGAACCCATCCCAGGACCCGACGTACGCAGTACCGGCCACGATGGTGGCCGAGGCTGCGATCGGGGCGCCGGTTTTGAGCGCCCACGACCTGCCGAGCTGGCCGGCATTCCCTGGAGCGAGGGTCGTCTCGGCGCTGGCGGCCGTGCGCTGGGGGTCGTGCAGGTAGGTGGGCCAGTCGTCTGCTGGGCCGGGGGCCGCCGCCGCCGCCGGTTTGGCGGGCTGCGTGGGCTTGGTCGGCTGCGCCGGGTTAGGGCTTTGTATCGGCTGCGCAGCGGGAGTGGTCGGCGACGCCTGGGGCCTGGGCGATCCTGGTGAGCTGGGCGAAGCAGATGGGGTTGGTGTCGCCTGCTGGCCTGCACCGGGCACCGGAGCGGGCGATGTGGCCGGCGACGCCTGAGCGCTGACAGAACCCGCTGTCAGCAGAACGAGCACGAGCGCCGAGAGCAGGGCGGATGGCAACTTCAAGCTTCGTCGGTGAGTGGATGTCATGGCTGCGCCTCCGGGTCCAGGTGATACAGCCGCCAGGTGCTGAAGCCGCCGAGATTCGGGTACTCGCGCACCAGGTGCGCGTTGACCATGCCACCGGCGTAAAGGGTTGGATACTGGCGGTTGACAGCGTCGAGCCGGCCCAGGTCAGTCGGGCTGGGCACCAGGACGAACTGGATTCCAGACGCCGCGGGGTCGGAGAGCACAGCTTTGAAGTCACGATCCGAGGTGATCACAAACTGCTTTGGGTTGCCTGAGTTGATCGGAATCGGAAAGCCCATGAAGTCGTCCAGCAGCACAGAGCCAGGCCGAAGCGCTCTGGCGTCAAGGTCGGCGGCGATCTTGCGCTCGGTTACGTAACGCTGCACTGCCTGCCTCTCGGCGGCGCCCTGAGGCGCGTAGATGGCGCGAATCTGGGGGGCGTCAAAATAGTTGAGGCGCGAGCTCGTGATCCCGGAGATCGATACCGGCAGCGCCAGAGCGATGGCGAGCACAGCTGCCACTGGGGCCAGCTGACCGACCCGGCGACGAGCATCCAGCCCACGCGCGCTGACGAGTGCGAGCGGGGGCAGCTCGGCGGCTGGTCGACGCATGGCTCGGGCTGCGCCGGTGAGAGGGCCCCGCAGTGCGCGTGCTCCGGTGCGCAGCCGGCCCGGCCAGCTCAGCCGAGGGCTCATCCCTCCGTCAGACCAACCGGCGAGGCGGGCTGGCGCGAGCAGCGTGCCAGTCGTGAGCACCGCCAGCGGCACCGTCACGATCATGTAGCGCAGTTCATGGTCGATAGTGCTCATGGCGTTGGACAGAAACATGAAGCCGAGCACCGGGCCCAGGATGACGAGCACTGCCGCGACCTCAGGCGTCAGTCCTTTCCACCACGCCCGCAGCGCCGCACCGGCGATCAGGATTGCGATGAACGGTTCCAGAACGAAGATCTGGTTCAGGGCATAGGCGGCCCAGCCCCCAGCTACGATTGGGGCGGCGGTCTTGGCCGCCAGCTGTGAACTGGTGCCGTAAGCGGAAGAGAACTGCTCCAGGGCGTTTCCAGTGATCACCCAGCTGACCACCATCCAGACCAGGAACGCAGCGACCACAGGCGAGCCAACTACGGCCGCGGTGCTGAGCGCCCGGTCCATTCGCTGACGGGTGGTGCCGAGTCTGGACCTGTAGGCCGCCCCCGCGACCAGCGCGACAGCGGCCGCGCCGGCCAGCAGACCCTCGTATCGAGTCAGGTATGCCGCTGCCAGCGCCAGCCCCGCGCTCATGCCCCAATGCAGCTCCCCGCTTCGCAACCAGCCGGCTATTCGCCTCGTGCCCATGAGCAGAAAAAGAAGGAACATCGCCTCGCTCATCCCGTTGGCGGCATAGACGAGGACCAAGGGGTGGAGGGCGAAGGCGACCACAAGCGCACTCCGCCTCAACCGGTCCAGCCCCATGTCGGCCAGAAACAGTGCCATCTCGCGGACGGCTCCGGCCATGCAGATGGTCGAAACCAGGCTGCCGGCGAAGTTGTAAGTGGTCATCGCGGGCCAGACCCACTTGAATGGCACCAGGGGCAGAAGGGCCAGCACGGGCAGCGGGCTCCAGACGAAGCCAATCGCTGCCAGATGCGGGTCGTGGCCGAAGAGCATCCGCTGAGCGCTGGCTATGCGCGAGTAGGCGTCGTTGGCCAGCAGATGCTGATTCAGGGATAGATACGCCGCCGCAGTCAGGTATCCGGCAAAGGCCATCGCGAACACGACAGCGCCCTCCCCGAACCGACCACTGGCGCGCCCAGACGCTAGGTTTGGCTTGACAGTTGGCGCCGCTCTCAGCGGTATTGATACAGCTTGGCCGCCGCGCCTTGACCGCTGCCTCGCGTGGAGCTCAGCCATATTGGAGCTCCGGCCTGCGCAGCCGATTGAGTCCGTGCACAGTCTTTTCCCAGTGCGACGGTTTCAGGACCAGCTGGACCATCGCTCGGATGGCTCCGATCGACATCATCAGCCAGTAGATGGGCGAGAGCAGTACGACCCACAGCAGATCAGGCCGACCGGCGATCCAGATGCCCACCACTGTCCTGTAAAACGCCAGGAAGTTGCCGGCTACCAGGCAGGCCAGCGCCGGATAGTAGAGCCAGGCTGGGAAGAGAGTCTGCACGAACTCCGGCTTACCCAGGAACCAGAGCCCTGTCAGCAGCCAGAAGATAGGGTTCAGGGCCGCCAGCAGGGGCGTCGTGCCGACGGTCACCGTGAAGCTCAGGAAGGCCCGGGGACCCAGCTCCCGCCAAAGCCGGACAGGCTGGCGCATGTGAACCAACCAGGTCTGCAGGTAGCCCTTGTACCAGCGCGACCTCTGCTTGACCCAGTTGATGAAATCGCTGTTGGCCTCCTCGTAGGTGACCGAGTCAAGCACTTCAGTCTTGTGGCCCAGGCGGTACAGCCGCACCCCCAGGTCGGCGTCCTCGGTCACGTTGTGGGGATCCCAGGCGCCGACCGCCTCGAGCGCGGTCCGCCTGATGTGCATCGAGGTGCCGCCCAGCGGAACCGGACCACCCATCGCAGCCAGGGCCGGCAGCATACCGTCGAACCACGTGACGTACTCGGCCGCGAACAGACGGGTCAGGAGGTTGTCGCCGGTGTTGTGGTAGTGGAGCTTGGCTTGGAGACAACTCACCCGCGAGCCGAGCCGGCGAAAGGCGACAGCCGCGCGGCGCAACTGAAGAGGCTCGGGTCGATCCTCGGCGTCGTAGATGGTCACCAGCTTGCCTTTGGTGAGCTGGAGGCCGTAATTGCAGGCCTTGGGCTTGGTGCGCGGCCCACCGCTGGGGACCTCGATGATGTCCAGGTTCGAGCCGTGCGGCGTCGCCCTAGCAGCGGCAATCGTCTCGTGATCGTCAGCTTCGAGCAGTAGCCGCAGCTCGAGGCGATCCGCCGGGTAATCGAGGGCCTCGAGGGCGTGGATGGTCTCGGCTATCACGTTCGCCTCCCGGTACGCGGCCACCATCACTGTGTATGTGGGCAGTCGCCTGTCGGGTACTGCGCGGGCTTCCTCGTCAGTCACGGTCACGAGTGCGGGCCGGCTGACCATTCTTTGGAACCAGAAGGCGCAGTAGATGAAAACCAGCACGTAGGCAGCGGTGCCCAGGGCATTGAGTCCCACCACGACAGCCGTCGGAAACCCGACCAATCCCAGGCTGAGGGCGACA
>JALZAW010000270.1 GCA_030948155.1 Candidatus Dormiibacterota bacterium
TCTGACGTCGTGGCCGTGAAGGTCGACGGTGGTCTTGCGGGCGCGGGCGGGCACGTTACCTCTCACCTTACTTGTCACCTTACTTGGACAGGCGCGGTGGCTTTACGGGCGGGTCAACAGGCCGCCGCTTAGACTGGCTGACTGGTGCTCACCTTCCTCGCCGGCCTGGCCGCCGGGATCGTCGTCGGAGTGATGATCGGCGTGGTGGTGATGGCCTCCCTGGTCGCCTCGCGGCGAGGACCCGGGGAGCCGCCGTCAGAGGACTGAAAAGGCCTCCTCGAGCGCTGTCCCGCGGCGCTGGGACCAATGCCCTAGGGCTGTAACCGGCGGCGGCTGACCGCGTTCGCGGAACGCCTATTCAACTCAATTCGGGGCACCCCTAGGCTTCGCCCAGAAGGAAAGGATTTTGGGAGGCCTCTGAGTGGAGATAACAGTCGAATCAGCTGACCTTGCGCCGTTAGAAGGCCTCGGGTTTCCGATCTATCCCAGGTGGTCCTACGGAACGACTGTCAAGCGCGGCCTCGACCTCCTGCTCGCCCTCGCCTTCCTTCTCTGCAGCCTCCCAATCTGGGCCCTGATAGTGATCGCAATCAAGCTCGACTCGCCGGGCGCCGCCTTCTTCTCCCAGGAGCGGGTTGGCCTGCGCGGACGGCCCTTTCGCTTCTACAAGTTCCGGTCAATGCAGGACGGAGCTGATGGAGCCAAGGTCAGGGTTCTGCACCTCAATGAGGTAGACGGGCCGGTGTTCAAGGCGCGGACCGATCCCCGGGTGACCCGCGTCGGCCGCCTGCTGCGCCGCACCAGTCTCGACGAACTGCCGCAGCTGATAAACGTGGTACGCGGCGACATGAGCCTGGTGGGACCGCGGCCCCCGCTGCCGGAGGAGGTCGCCAACTACCGGTCGAGCGACATGGTTCGCCTTGCAGTGAGGCCCGGACTGACCTGCTGGTGGCAGGTGCGCGGTCGCTCCGACTGCGACTTCGACACCTGGATGGCATACGACCGCGAGTACGTGTACGGCATGTCGCTCGGGATCGATATCGTGATCCTGCTCAAGACCGTCTGGGCGGTCCTGAGCTGCCGCGGCGCCTACTGAGGGTTGAGGTGGCCCTCGGCCTTCTGCTGGGGCTGGGCGCGGTCCCCTTCCTGGTGGCCACGCTCTACCTGCTGGTGCTGGCGCTGGCCTTCGGTCTCCGCAACCGGCGCGAGTCCGCGAGCGAGAGGGATGCCGCCTCCCGCCTGATCGTGCTCGTGCCGGCCCACGACGAAGAAGCCCTGGTCGACCGATGCGTCCGCTCCCTGCTCGAGCAGAACTACCCGCGGACGCTGTACCGGGTCGTGGTGGTGGCCGACAACTGCACCGACGGCACGGCTGCCGCGGCTCGCTCCGCGGGGGCACTGGTGCTGGAGCGCCGGGACGAGCAGGCCAGGGGCAAGGGCCGCGCGCTGCGCTGGGCCATGGACAACCTGCTCCAGGAAGATCCGACCGCGGAGGCCGTCGTGGTGGTCGACGCGGACTCCGTGGCCGACCCAGATCTGCTGGCCGGGCTGGCGGAGCAGCTCGCAAGCGGCGCCGACGCCGTGCAGGGCGAGTACCTGGTACTTGCCGAGGACGATTCACCTCGAGGCCGCCTGCTGGAGGCTGCATTCCTCCTCTTCCACCGGGTACGGCTGGGCGGAAGAGCCGCGCTGGGTCTGCCCGCGAACCTGGTTGGAAACGGGATGCTCTTCAGCCGCCGTCTGCTCGAGCGGTTCCCCTGGAACGCGTTCAGCGGCGTGGAGGACCTGGAGTACTCCATCAACCTCCGGCTGGCCGGGTTCCGGCCTGCCTACGCCCCCCGGGCCCTGGTCCGAGGCCCGGTGCCCGGCGGCTATTCGAGCATGCGGGGCCAGCGGCTGCGCTGGGAAGGCGGCCGCTTTCACGCCGTCCGAAGGCGCCTGCCGAAACTGGTCGCCCATTCGTTCCGCCGAGATCGCTCGCTGCTGGATGCGGCCCTGGACCTGGCCGTACCGCCGCTCGGCCTCCTTCTGATGACGCTCCTGGTCGGGCTCTGCTTCAGTCTCGGCCTGGCCATCTGGGGGCTGGCACCGTACTGGACGCCGGCCTCCTGGGCCCTGGCGCTTGCCTTTCTGGCCGGCTTCGTCGCCCTCGGCCTGCGAGCGGCCGGCGCTCCGTCCTCGGTCTATCTGGCGCTGCTGGAAGCCCCTCGCTACCTGCTCTGGAAGCTCCTGACCTACACCCGGCTTGCCCGCGGCTTCGATCCCCAGCGCTGGGAGAGAGCCGAGCGGTCAAGGCGGGCGGCCGGCGGCCGGGTGGAGATCGGTGGCGTACCCCTGGACCGCGTGGACATGACCGAGGCCTTGCGCCGGCTGGACGCCGCCGTGGAAGAACGGCGCCAGGTGCAGGTGGCCACCGTCAACCTCGACTTCTTGACCGCCGCGCAGCGCAGCGCCGAACTTCGCCGGGTGCTCGCCGGCTGCGAGCTGAACGTGGCCGACGGAACCCCAGTGGTCTGGCTGAGCGGTCTGCTGGGCGAATCGCTGCCTGAGCGCGTGCCCGGTTCCGACCTGGTTCCGCTGCTGGTGAGCCAGGCCGCCCGAGCCGGTTCAAGCGTCTTCCTGCTCGGCGGGGAGGGTGGGGTCAGCCAGGTCGCAGCCCGCCGGCTCCTGGCCGAGAATCCAGGCCTGCGGATCGCCGGCTGCCTGGAGCCGCCCCGGGCCAGCCTCGAGGCGCTCGACAGCGAGGGGATCATCGAGGAGGTGACGCGCTGCCGCCCGGACATCCTCCTGGTCGCCCTTGGCAACCCCAAGCAGGAGCTGTGGATCGCGCGGCACCGGCATCGCCTGGCCGGGGTGTCGGTGCTGATCGGCGTGGGTTGCGTGTTCGACCTGCTGGCCGGTCGCGCGTCGCGGGCCCCGCGCTGGATGCAGCGTAGCGGTCTGGAATGGCTCCACCGCTTGGCCTCCGAACCCCGCCGCCTGGCTGGCCGCTACCTGAACGACGCCACCTGGCTGCTCGTGACGTCGACGCGCATCCTGGTCCAGCGCGCCACCGGGCGGACGGCCAGCACCGCCTGATTGTTATAGGAGGTCCGGGTTGACCGGACCTCCTAGCTGACGGGTACCGTTGCGGTGATGACGGTGCCGCCGTCATGGTCGTCGCCGGAGACGATGAGCGTACCTCCGACGAGGAGCGCCCTTTCCTCCATGCCTACCATGCCCAGGCCAGGCGTGCGCGCGTTCCCTGCACGCTGTAGCCCGCGGCCGTCGTCCTGCACCGTGAGGAAGACCGTGTTGTCCTTGGAACTCAACTTCACGTCCACGCTGGCGGCTCCGCTGTGAAGCCGGACGTTGGAGAGCGCCTCCTCGACTATTCGGTATAGGTTGTAGGCGGTCGCTGCAGAAAGCCGCGATGGCCAGCGGGCGGACACCGAGAGCTTGGACGGAATGCCCGTCGAACGCTCGAAGCCGCTGACCAGATTGCGCACCTTGTGCACAAAGCTATGGTCATGCTCCGGCTCTTCGCGCAGCTCGTATAACAGCTGGCGAAGGTTGTTCAGGACCTCCCGGGTCGAACCCTGAAGATCGTCGACTTTCTTGACGACGCTTTCGCGCTCGGCGTGATCGTGTTTGAAGTTCTCCATCTCCACGACCATCGTGGTCAGGATCTGGGCGACAGAATCGTGGAGTTCTCGGGCCAAGCGTCGCTTGACCTCGCTCTCCGCACGGCGTGTGAGATCGTCGAGAGCCAGTCCTGCCTGACCCTCTACTTCTTTTTCTAGGCTCGCTCCCCCCCATCCGTTGACTCGCAACTGCGATGCCACTGAAACGACCCTCCCTCGCGATGGACCGGAACTAATCCCGGCCACTTTCCCACGTAATCCGGCTACCTACCGGTTAATCCCGGCTCGCACCTCCCGGAATCCCTCCAAGATGGGGCCAACAGCACTAAACCGCTTGGGAAATCGGGAGTCAATGGTAAGAATTGACCATCCTCCTCCCGACGACCCCTCCACTAATACCTAAACGCGCACCCAAGTCTGAGTACCCGATAACCCCAATTTTTTTGCCGTTCGACCCCAGCTGAACTGGGCCAATCATGCCGCAAGCCGGGCGGCCGCGCCAGGCGGAAGCTGAGGGTCATAACGCCTGTCGGGGCTGAGACAGCAGCCTTCCGGCCACGATCGCCGCTTCAGAACGATTCCGAACGCCCAGCTTGCGCAGGACCTGATGGACGTGCTTGTTCACAGTGGTGGTGGAAACGCCCAGGAGT
>JALZAW010000271.1 GCA_030948155.1 Candidatus Dormiibacterota bacterium
GCCCCTGTAGTACTCGCGGCAGGCCTGGGTGGTGATGGTGAAACCGGGGGGAACCGGCATGCCGGCTCGCGTCATCTCGGCGACCCCGGCGCCCTTGCCGCCCAGGAGGTCGCGCATGTCCTGGGAGCCCTCCTGGAAGAGATAGACGAACTTCTGCTTGATTGCGGTGGCCATCATCTAATTTTGCCCCTAGCGAAGCGGCGGCTGCGCGCGGCTGTCAGGGGCGAGCCCAGACGGGCTCTGGGTGGACGGCCGGGCAACCGATGCTTCGCGCCGCGGCTCGGCTTGGCGGGCGAGGGGATCGCCAGGGACTGACGCTTGAAAGTCAGATAGCTTGGTTGGGTGACTGAGAGCACCCGGCTGACACTGGAAGAGACCCGGCGGCTTGGCGAGCAGATTGGCATCGATTGGTCGTCCTCACCCTTCGGCGTGGAGCAGTTCCAGGCCGGCATGCAGGTGGAGTTCGAGCACGGCTCCCATGACCCTGCGACCGATGTGACTCACGACGATCCAGTCCTCACCGGCAAGATCGCGCTCGCTCACCTGAAGGAGTTTTCCGACTACTACGTCAGGCTCGAGCGGATGGAACGAGAGGCGAAGGAGCAGGAAGGGTCGCGCTGAGCTGGCGACGATTAGCCACATCAGGCGAGTAAACGTGGAAGCGTGAGTGGAGCGCTGCTTCGGACGCGAGCCGAGCAGCACCTCAAACGGGGTGAGTAAGTTACCTCCGTGGACCGAGGCCGATTGGAGGCGTTCAGTGACGGCGTGTTCGCAGTCGCGATCACCCTGCTGGCGCTCAATCTCGTAGTTGCCGGACCCGGTCACGGGCCGCTGCTCCGCCAGCTGGGCGACCACTGGCCGTCGTTCGTCTCCTATCTGATCAGCTTCTTCACCATCGGCATCATCTGGGTCAACCACCACGCGCTGGTGAGGAACATCGCGGTGGTCGATCGGACCCTACTCTTCCTCAACCTCGCGCTGCTGCTTTTCGTCGTCCTCATTCCGTTCGCCACCGGCACAATGGCCGAATACCTGACCAGCGCTGATCAGGACGCCAATGTGGCGACTGCTCTATACGGGGCCGTCTTCGAGGGGATGTCGCTGAGCTTCGCCGCGATCTTCGCCTGGTCGCTGCGCGAGGGGAGGACTCACCGGCCGGTGCCCGGCGAAGCCAGGCGGACTGCCTGGTGGCGGTTCACAATCGGGGGCCTGGTCTACCTGTTTGCGATAGGTGTGGCCTTTCTCAACGCGCCGGCGGCGGTGGCGATCATCGGTCTGGTAGCCGTGTACTACGTCTTTGAGCGGACCCCGGGCACAGCTTCCTGAGCTGAGGTCAGCCTGGCGGATGAGATCGCGGGCGAGCAAACGGTATCGTGCGGACGTGCTCCCGACCCCTCCCCACTGCCCGGTCAAGCTGTCGCCGGAAGCTTCTTCACAATGACCGCCAACAGCCTCAAGGGACCGCTCAACGACACGGTGGTCCTGGTCACCGGGGCGTCGAGCGGCATCGGTGAAGCCACGGCTCTCGCCTTCTCCCAGCTCGGCGCGGCGGTGGCTGTTGCCGCCCGGCGCACTGAAAGGCTGGAGGGCCTTGCCGCCAGGCTGCGCGAGCAGGGGTCGAAGGCATTGGTATTGACGGCTGACATCACCGATGAGGGCCAGGCGCACCAGGCGGTAGATCGGACGGTGTCGGAGTTTGGTCGCCTGGACATCCTTGTCAACAACGCGGGCGTAATGCTGCTCGGCCCCGTCGTGGGCGCGCCGGTCGACGAATGGCGGCGGATGGTGAACATCAATCTCCTGGGGTTGCTCTACTGCTCCGACGCAGCGCTTCCACATCTGCTGCGCGCTGCCGAGGATGGTCCGAGGCGCGTCGCCGACATGGTGAACGTCAGCTCCGTCGCCGGGCGGGAAACACGCAGCGGGAGCGGTGTCTACAACGCGACCAAGCACGGCGTCGGCGCGTTCAGCGACGCGTTGCGAAAGGAGGTCACCACCCGCCACGTGCGGATCTCGCTGGTTGAGCCGGGAGCCGTCAAGACAGAGCTCGCCAGCCACAACCGGCCGCAGATCCAAGAAGTCATGCAGGAGCGTTTTGGCAGGGTCGAGCGCCTGGAGGCGGACGACATCGCCGACGCCATCGCCTATATCGTGACCCGCCCGCGGCATGTGGCAGTCAACGAGGTGCTCATTCGTCCCACCGAGCAGGAGTGATAGCCGCGGCCTCGGCTGAGACGTAATCGGCGGAGCACACGGTTCACTGGTGGGACCAAGGATTGTCACACGGCAGGCGCCTGCCGCGGTCGAAGTCTCGACATGCCAACATTCACCCACCCCTGCCGCCGGCAAGGTTTACGATCGCGCCGTGAGCATTCGCCCCGCCTCCCTGCCCGGGCGCCCTACCGCTGGAGGCGGTAACGCCGCTCCCGCGCCATTCCTAGGAGGAAGTCTGCATGTCTTTACTCAGCGAGCTGAGCGCAAGCATCGCCTCGGGCGCGGTGGAGGTGGTCGACCTGACGGCTCCGCTTTCGGCGACCACCCCTGTCATCCAGCTGCCTGAGCCATTTGTCAACACACCGGGGTTCACTCTTCACGAGCTCAGCCGCTACGACGAGAACGGCCCCGCCTGGTACTGGAACGCCATCACTGTCGGCGAGCACACCGGCACGCACTTCGACGCGCCCAACCACTGGATCACAGGCCGGGACCTGCTCGCTGTCGGCGAAGTGCCGCCTCGCCAGCTGGTGGCTCCCGCGGTGGTGATCGACAAGAGCGCCGAAGCCGCCGCCGACCCCGATTTCCTTCTCCAGGTCGAGCATGTGAATCAGTGGGAAGCCGAGCACGGACCGCTTCCCAACGGCGCCTGGCTCTTGGTCCGCACTGGCTGGGACGCCCGCTCACACGATCAGGCTGCGTTCATCAACGCTGACCAGACAGGTTCCCACACACCAGGCTTCTCGGCCGACTGCGCCCAGTGGCTGGCGGATGAGGCGCCCATCGTCGGCGTCGGCGTCGAGACGGTGGGCACCGACGCCGGCGCGGCTCACGGCTTCACACCCGCCTTCCCTGCCCATCACTACCTGCTGGGCGCCGGCAAGTACGGCCTGACCCAGCTGCAGAACCTCGCCCGGCTCCCACCCACCGGGTTCCTGCTCATCACCGCGCCGCTGCCCATCCAGGGCGGCTCCGGCAGTCCCTCCCGAATCCTGGCCCTCGTCGAGCGCTGAGCTTCTGATGCCCACGGTGGCGGAGGTGGTCGGCCGCACCCTGACCGATCTGGGCGTGCGACAGGCGTTCGGCCTCATCGGCAGCGGCAACTTCGATCTCTCCAACGCGCTCACTGCGGGCGGCGCCCGCTTCGTGACCGCCCGCCATGAGACGAACGCGGTGATGATGGCTGACGCCTACGCCAGGGTCACCGGCGAGGTGGGCGTGGTCACGCTGCACCCGGGTTGCGGGCTGACCAACGCCATCACGGGGGTGACCGAGGCCGCCAAGAGCCGGACCTCCCTGCTGGTGCTGGCGGGCGACACCGCCGCGGCTGCTGTTCGCTCGAACTTTCGGATCGATCAGGATGCCCTCGCCATCTCGGTGGGAGCGCTGGCCGACCGCGTCTACGGTCCCGCCTCCGCGGTCCAGGACATCTGCCGCGCCTATCGACGCTCAAAAGAGGGTCGACGCACAGTGGTGGTGAGCCTGCCGATGGACGTCCAGGCGGCACCGGTGACGGGCGAATACACGGTTCCAGCTCTGTCCGTCATCCCTCGGCCGCATCCTGACCCGGCCGTTGTGGAGCGCGTGGCTGACCTGCTCAGCTCCAGCCGGCGCCCACTGCTGATCGCCGGTCGGGGAGCTCGCGGCCAGCGGACCGCGCTGGAACTCCTGGCCGAGAAGACTGGCGCGCTGGTGGCCACGACCGCTGTGGCCCGAGGTCTCTTCGCCGGCAATCCCTGGAGCCTCGATGTTTCAGGCGGCTTCTCCTCACCCGGAGCGGCGGAGCTCATCTCGGCTGCCGACGTGGTTGTGGCCTTCGGCGCAGCGCTCAATATGTGGTCCACCCGACATGGCAGGCTGCTCGGGCGTTCGGCAACTGTGGTTCAGGTCGACCTGGACGTAGACGCGATCGGCTACCACCAGCCTGCCCACATCGGCGTGATCGGCGACGCCGCCGCGACCGCCACCGCTCTCTGCGCCGCGCTTGATGTTCGGTCTGCCACGCCCAGCCGCCAGCGGACGCCGGAGCTGGCCGAACGGATCCGCGCAGCTC
>JALZAW010000272.1 GCA_030948155.1 Candidatus Dormiibacterota bacterium
ACCTTCGACTCGGGCGGCCTTTCGCTCAAGACCGCGACGGGCATGGAGACCATGAAGGCCGACATGGCGGGAGCCGCGGCGGTTCTCTCCGCGTTGGACGTGATTGCCGCGCGCCGCCTGCCGCTGAACGTGATGGCAGTGGTCGCGGCGACCGAGAACATGACAGGCCCGGCGGCCCAGCGGCCCGGTGACGTGGTGGTCGGCGCCGGCGGTAAGTCAGTCGAGATCACCAACACCGACGCCGAAGGCCGTCTGGTCCTGGCTGATGCCCTGACGCTCGCCCTCCGCCGCGGCGCCACGCATCTGGTGGACCTGGCCACTCTGACTGGTGCTGCCGGTGTTGCGCTCGGTCACGCCGGCACTTTCGCGGTCAGCAACGACGACGAGCTCTGGGACCTGACCGCGCGGGCCGCCGACCTGGCCGGCGACCGCGCCTGGCGGCTGCCGCTCTACCCGGAGTACAGGGGGCTGCTACGCAGCCGGATAGCTGACCTCCGGAACTCCGGCTACGGCGAGGCCGGCGCCATCTGCGCAGGCATGTTCCTGGAGCAGTTCGTGGAGAACCGCCCCTGGGTCCATCTGGACATAGCTGCCAGCAGCTGGAACGACAACGATGAACTGACCAGCATCCCGCGAGGCCCGCTGGGCAGCGGCACCCGGCTGGCCGTCAAGCTGGCGGAACTTCTGGCCGCCGACGGGCGTTAGGTTTAGGCAGTGCTGGAGTCGCTCAACTCGCCGGCCGACCTGCGCCGGCTGAAGCCGCCCGAGCTGCGATCGCTGGCGGCGGAGATCAGAGCCTTTCTGATCGACAAGGTTTCCCGCACAGGCGGCCACCTTTCGCCGAACCTCGGCGTGGTGGAGCTGACCATCGCTCTGCATCGAGTCTTCCACAGCCCGGCTGACGCGATCGTCTGGGACACAGGTCACCAGGCTTACGTGCACAAGCTCCTGACCGGGCGGGCTGGAGCGTTCGACACCCTGCGCCAGCCCGGCGGCCTATCCGGTTACCCCAGCCGAGCTGAGTCACCGCACGACGTCATCGAGAACAGCCACGCCTCCACCTCGCTCTCCTATGCAGTGGGCTTGGCTCAGGCCCGGCTTCAGTCCGGCACGCCCGGCCACGTGGTGGCAGTGATCGGCGACGGGGCGCTGACCGGCGGCATGGCCTGGGAGGCGCTGAACCAGATAGCCCATCTGCAGCCGCCCAACCTCGTGCTGGTGCTGAACGACAACGGCCGTTCCTACGCGCCCACGGTGGGCGGTCTGGCCCGGCACCTGGCTCAGCTGCAGATCGATCCCCGCTATGAACGCCTCAAAGGAGAGGTCAGCCACGCCCTGAAGCAGCTGCCGGCCGTGGGCTCGCGCGCCGATCAGGCGGCCTTCCGGGTGAAGGAGTCGATGAAGCAGCTGCTCCAACCGAACACCGTGTTCGACAGCCTGGGCCTCAAGTACGCCGGGCCCGTCGATGGCCACGACATCCGGGCGCTGGAAGACCTTCTCCGCCGGGCCAAGCGCCTGCGCGCGCCGACCGTTCTTCACGCCGTGACCGAGAAGGGTAGGGGCTACGGACCCGCGGCCGAGGACGAGATCGACCGCCTCCACGCGGTGAGCGCTCAGAGCGACCCGCTCACCGGGCGACCGCGCAGGACCGAGCTCACCTACACCGACGTCTTTGGCGAGGCCCTGCTCGCAGCAGCGGCGCACGATCCCAAGGTGGTGGCCATCACCGCCGCCATGGGCTCTTCCACCGGCCTCCTCCCCTTCGCCCTCGAGTTCCCCGAGCGCTTCTTCGACGTGGGCATCTGCGAGCAGCATGCAGTGACCTTTGCCGCCGGCCTGGCCCTCGCCGGCATGCGGCCGGTGGTTTGCATCTACTCGACTTTCCTGCAGCGAGCGTTCGATCAGATCATCACCGATGTGGCCATGCACAAGCTGCCAGTCGTCTTCATCCTGGACCGCGCAGGCGTCACCGGGCCTGACGGCTCCTCGCATCACGGCATCTTCGATCTCTCCTACCTGCGGCTCGTCCCCAACCTGAAGGTGGCGGCGGCTTCCGACGCCACCGAGCTGTGCGCCCTGCTTGCCACGGCGCTGGCGGCGGAGGGCCCGATCGCCATCCGCTATCCGCGCGGGACTGTACCGGCAAGTCCCGACCTGCCGGTCGAGCCGATTCCGGTCGGCCGCTGGGAGGAGTTGCGGCGGGGGAGTGACGCCTGCCTGCTGGCGACGGGCCGAATGGTGGAGGTCGCCATTGTGGCTGCCGACCAGCTGGCTGCCGACGGCATCTCCTGCGGTGTGGTGAACTCCCGCTGGCTGAAGCCGATGGATCCCCGGCTCGTCAGCGAGTGGGCTCAGCGCTATCCGCTGCTCGTCACCGCCGAAGACAACCTGGCCGCGGGCGGCTTTGGCGCGGGCGTGCTGGAAGCGCTGGCACCGCACGGGCTGGCCGGCAAGGTGCGCCTCGCGGCGCTCCCGGACGGGTTCCTGGCCCACGGCAAGCAGGCGGCGATCCTCTCGCAACACGGCCTCGACCCCGATGGTCTGGCCCAGCGGGTCAAGGCAGGCCTCGGTTTTCCTAGCGCAGTCAAGGCCGCCCCGCCCGCCGACACGTAAGCAGCGCACGCTCGGGCAAGGGACGGAAGCTCGCCCCGGAAAAACGGGGCCCGACTGGGCCCCGCTGCACCGGCTCTTGACGTCGGCTGCCCGAAATCTGATTAGCTTGCGGGTGCCGATGACCGAGCCGGCCGCCAATTTTTCACCCTATGTCTGCTTCACGCGCGAGGAGTGGGCGCGGCTGCGCGCGGCAACCCCGCTGACTCTCACCGACCAGGACCTGGTCCAACTGCGCGGCGTGAACGACTATGTCTCGCTGGCTGAGGTGCGCGATGTTTACCTACCACTGTCCCGGCTGCTCAACCTGTACGTGGGCGCAGCGCAGAGCCTCCACGTGGTGGCTGACCTCTTCCTCGGCAAGCCCGCCTCGCCAGTGCCCTATGTGATAGGTATCGGAGGCAGCGTGGCCGTCGGCAAGAGCACCTTCGCCCGCATCCTGCGCGCGCTGCTGGCGCGCTGGCCCAACCACCCCAAGGTGGACCTCGTCACCACCGACGGCTTTCTCTTCCCCAACCGGGTGCTTGAAGCGCGGCGACTGATGAACCGCAAGGGCTTCCCTGAGAGCTACGATCTGCGCCGCCTGCTCCGCTTTCTGTCGGATCTGAAGTCGGGAGCGGCTCAGGTGCGCGCTCCTGTCTACTCGCACCTCATCTACGACATCCTGCCGGGCGAGGAGACTGTCTTGAATCAGCCGGACATAGTGCTGCTGGAGGGCCTCAACGTGCTGCAGACGCCTGGGGCGGAGCACAGCAGTACTCCCTTTGTTTCGGACTTCTTCGACTTCTCCATCTACGTTGACGCCGAAGAGGAGGATATCCTCGCCTGGTTCACAGAGCGCTTCTTAAAGCTGCGGGAGACCGCATTCAGGGATCCCAGCTCCTTTTTCCGCCAGTTCGCCGCCCTCTCAGAGGAAGAGGCTGTCAAATTTGCGCGAGAGGTCTGGGCGGACATCAACGGCCCCAACCTGCGCGAGAACATATTGCCGACGCGCGACCGGGCCCGGCTCGTGCTGCGACAGAAGCGCGATCATTCCGTCAGCGAAGTCCGGCTCCGCCGGCTCTGAGCACGGGAATTTGGCCTGGCCCCGATAGATCGGGACCTCGCTCAGCAGGTGACGGTGCGGGACGGCCGCCGGCCAGTCAAGTCCGGCCACTTTCTCAGCGGTTGGCGACCAGCACCTCCAGCGAATCGACCAGTCGAGGTCCGGGCCGGTTGAAGTACGCGGAGCCGTCCACGACTACCACGCGGGCGGCACCCACAGAGTCGATCTGAGCCTTGAGCCTGGTGGCCTCCGCCGTTGCTCGAGCGCGGTTGAACCCGCAAGGCGCCAGGACCAGGATCTCTGGCCGGCTGGCGGCCACGTCGGCCCAACAGGCCGCGACCGAGGGCAGGCCCGGGCGGGCGAGCGGGTCTTCAATGCCGGCCAGCGTCAGCAGGTCTGGGGTCCAATGGCCCGCTGGGTAGGGCGGATCGAGCCATTCCAGGAAGACCCCGCGAACTCGTGGCAGCCGCCGCGCAGTTTCTGCGGCGGCCTCCAGGCGGGCTCGGAGGCTGCCCAGCAGGGGTGTGGCGTCCGTGCCACAGGCGGCGGCCAAGCTCTCGATGTCGCCCAGCACGTCCTCCAGCGAATGAGGATGCTGGCGGAG
>JALZAW010000273.1 GCA_030948155.1 Candidatus Dormiibacterota bacterium
AGCGGATCGCGTGAAGACGACCCAGCAACTTCCGGCTCTGACCCTCACTCGTCCACATGGAATCCCTACTCGCAGTATTCGCGCAATTCGCACAAAGGAGTTCTGCGAATACCGCGAATATTGCGGATAGGACTGGGACCGGGGGACACACGACACGGGGATGCGACCGCAAGAGACTTAATAGTCAATACCTTGCAATCCGTGGGCGGGCAGGGCAATCTCGAAGGGCAGTGAGCCAGCGATCCGTTTGTGGGGATTACGCGCAGAGCGTTTCCTGCCGTTCCAGGGTCGCGCATCCATCTTGCCCCCTCCCCGTAGGGTCGGTGAGCGGAGGGAGCCCTTGCGGGTCCTTCCGCAGCCGACCTGAGGTGCGGTTATTGCGGCGCAGATTCCGCGCAGTCCTGTGACGATCGCTCTCTACGTAAAACGGATCTGCTGGTCGGAAGCGGAGCTCGCCGGCAGCGAGCGACCAGTGCCTCCGTACTCGATTCGTGCCTGGGACAAAGCGAGGCACATAGCCTTTCGCGACGCGACGCCCCCACTGGCGTCACGACTTCCAGCCCCACTCAATCGCCTGTTTCGAGGAGGCAACAGATGACAGTGTTTCTCGCCAATCACGTCGCGCTCTATACGCCGTACTTGGCCGACATCCCCGGGGGTTACAACCCGAACGCGAGCGGGATCCCCGGCGCCGGCACACTCATGGACGTCACCAATTGGGCGGCGTTCCTGGTGCTTGGCTGTTGCGTCCTGGGGCTGATCGCGTCGATCGGCGGCATGGTCTTCGGCCGGGCCACCGGCAACGCCGGTGTCGGCATCGTCTCGACCCTGGCCCTGCCCGTCTTCATCGTCGGCGTGATCCTGACCGTCAACGCCTACAGCCTGCTCAACGCCTTTGCGCACCTGAGCTTCCACTGATGGCCAGCTGGGCTCGGGTGGGAGAGGAACTCGGAGGGCCAGCGCCGGCCCGTCGGCTTTCTGTGCTGATTCCGGCCGCGGTGGTGGTGATGGCCTTGGTCTTCGGCGTCATCTTCGGCAGGATCACGGCGCCACAGCGGCAGCTGGTGGTCCGGACCATGCCCCTGGCTCCGGGCTCGACGCAGGTCGAGTCGAACGTCCCGGTCGGCTACCAGCGGACCCAGCAGGGAGCCGTTGATGCTGCAACCAACTACGCCGTCGCGCTCAACGGGCCAGTACTGTACAACGCCGACGGCCTAAGGGCGGCCGTGGACGTGGCCGCGACGTCGGAGTACCGGACGGAGCTGGAGGCCTCGACCGCCAGGGACCTGCAGGGGCTGAACAGCTACTACGGCATCGACGTCCATGCCCAGGCCGGCGCCCGGCCGGTGATCAAGCTGGTCCCGATCGCCTACCACCTGGACGTCTACTCGTCGACCGAGGCGAGCGTGGGGATCTGGGCGGTCTGGCTGATCGCCGAGGCGGGGCTGCTGGTCCCGCAGCAGCACTGGACCACGACCCACATCGCCCTCAAGTGGCAGGGCGGGGACTGGAAGATCTCCGCCACCGGTGCTCACCCCGGGCCCATCCCACAGCCGGTCCAGGGCGCGGTCCCGGAGTCGTCCACGCCTCTGCCGGCGGCGCTGACCGACTACCAGGAGTACACCCATGTGGCGCCCTGAGCCCCGGGTCGCTGCTGGGATATTGGCGGTCACGCTCTGCCTGCTGGTGCGGGGCATAGTGTCGGTGGCGGCAGCCCCGGTGCTGCCGCCTCCCGACCCCTGCATCGGGTCGATCGGGATTGGCTGTCCTGTCGGGCCCCAGCCCAGCCCGGGCCAGTTCCGCCCCGCGCCCTCGCCCTCGGTGGCGCCCAGTCCGCAACCGTCGCCGAGCCCGGGAGCGGCTCCGGCGCCCGGCACCGCCGGCATCCCGACCGACTTCGGGATCGGCGCCATGACCAAGTGGGTCTACAACGGCGGGGCCTGGCTGGGCCCGCAGATCTACCCCATGCTCACGAACGCTGCCGGGCCGACCGACTGGTTCGGCCCGCTCTACCAGCACATGGTCAACATCGGCTTCCTGCTCCTGCTCCTCTTCACGGTGCTGGGGCTGGGCTGCGCCATCCTGCGCAAGGACGGCTGGCTGCTGATCAAGGTCCCCTGCTGGTACGGGCCGACCTCCATGTTCATCACGGTCCTGGCGATCACCTTCACCCAGCTCCTGGAGCGGATCGTGGACGGCTTCTCGCTCTACATGCTGCAGGCCGGCTTCGGCGACCAGTTCGCCGCTCTGCTCACCCATTGTGTGGCCCTTTTCGCCGCCGGCGGAGCTGGGGTCGCCTTCCTGGGCCCGGAGAGCTTCGTCGTCTTCCTGGCCGGCATGGCGCTACTCGGTGGGCTGCTCCTGACCCTGCTCGAGCTGGTCGCTCGCCAGGTCGCGATTTACGCCTGCCTGCTCTTCATCCCGGTCACCATCGTCTGCCTGGTCTGGCCGCCGGTCACTCGCATCGCCAAGCTGATGCTCGAGGTCCTCGTCGGGCTGATCGTGCTCAAGTGGATCATCGCCGCGGTCTTCGCCCTGGGCGGGGTCATGCTCGAGGCCAATCCCATCTCCATGGGACCGCAGGGTGATCCCGGCTTCGTGACCATCGTCGCCGGCGCCGTGGTCCTGCTCTCCGGCGTGGTCGGCGGACCTCTCTTCCTGGCCAAGGCGCTCCCCTTCGCCGAGCAGCAGGCGATCGCTCACTGGTCGGCTCAGCCGAAGCGGATGGCCAGCCGGGTGGGACTCACGAACACCAAGGCGATGCACACCGCGCTGCTCCAGAAGGTCGGCTCCAGAGAGACCAAAGCAAAGCTGGCCCAGGGCGGGCGCACCTCGCTGGTCCTGCCTCAGGGCTCGACAGTCTTCGTCCGCTCTCCCAAGCAGGGCCAGCCCACGAACGGCCGGGCAGGAGGTCGACGTCGACCATGAGCCGCCTCGTGTCTGAGATCCAGCGTCACCGCTTCGGGCCCCGCGTCAAGGGCGGCATCGTCTTCGGGTTGCGCGGCGGCCAGCTCGGAATCATGACCGCGGTCCTGATCCTGATGACCATCGCCGTGCGCTCGACCTCGAGCATCGCCGGCGCTCTGGTCGGCCTGGCCATCTTCGGAGCCGGTCTGGCGATCGCCTTCCTGCCCATCCGCCGGCGGGCTCTGGACCAGTGGCTGCCGGTCTTCGCCTCCTACTTGAACCGGCAGCTCTCGGGCCACACCCGCTGGCTCTCCCGCGCACATCTGCAGGGTCACCTCTGGAGCTCGGGGCGCCTGCGCGGACCCCAGGACCAGCCTCCTGGCCTCAAGGGCGTCGAGATCCTCTCCGTGACCGCCGACTTCCTGGCCGGCGAGGTGGGCATCCTGCGCGACGGAAAGCGCTACATCGGCGTCTCCGCCGCTCACGGCCAGAGCTTCGCCCTCATGGACCACGAGGACCAGGCCCTGCTGGGCAACGCCTGGGCGGGAATCATCGGCGCCTACGGCGTGCCCGATTCGCTCATCCGTCGCATCGGCTTCGTGGAGCGGGCCATGCCTGAGGATCCGGGAGCGCTCCGGACCTACGCCCTGGAGAAGATCCCCGAGCTGGTCGGCACTCGGACCCGGGAGGAGGTTGAGACCCGCCTCGAGGAGCTGCCGGAGCTGCGCGCCAACCATATCCGCGGCTACCTGGAGGGCGTCGAGCTCACTGGGCCGGCGGCACGCCAGCACGAGTGCTTCGTCTCTCTGGAGCTGGACACCTCCAGCCCGCGGGTGTCCAAACAGTGCAAGCGGATCGGGCGGGGCGACGTCCAGCGCGGCGCCTGCGAGGTCCTGATGCGCGCGCTGGCGGACCTGGAGGAGCGGCTGGAGACCGGCCTCGACCTGCGTGTCGAGGGTCAGCTCTCGCCACGCCAGTTGGCCAAGGTCGTGCGCACCCACTACCAGCCGGCGGCACGGATGCAGCGGACCAGGCTGGAGCAGAACGGCGCTCAGCTCGGTGAGCCAACCCACAACGCAGCTCCCCGAGCCTTCGCCGAGTACCTGGACCACGTCCAGGCGGACGGTGCTGCTCACACCACCTATCACGTGGTCGAGTTCCCGCGTCAGGACGTCTCCATGACCTTCATGGCGCCCGTCTTCCTGCACACGAAGGCGGCCCGCACCGTGGCCATGGTGATGGAGCCGGTCGACCCTCAGAAGGCCGGGCGGGAGATCGACGCCTCCCACTTCGTGCGCAACATGATGCGCCGCGGCCGCGAGCACTACGGCTTCGAGTCAACCTTCCGCCAG
>JALZAW010000274.1 GCA_030948155.1 Candidatus Dormiibacterota bacterium
CTGTCAAGGCGATCCCCTCGTCTGATCACCTCGGCAATCGTCTCAGCCATGACATCAGCTCACTAAACAACAGAAAGACGCACACGAGGCCACCCTAGCTGCGACCAGAACGTACAACAAAGGGCGACGTTGATGGCTATTGTAGAGCACCGGGGTCACTCCAAGCGAGTCAGCCAAATCTGTAAAGCCGGTCCTAGCCGCTCCTTGATGCCTTGATAGTCCGATCCCGCTTGATGTAGATTTTCCAAAAAGGACACCGCAATCAGATCTTGGGCGGCAGTGTCTTCAGAGTCGCGGAACCTTGTCTCCAAGAAGCAAAGAGTGCGGTCCAGGATCTCAGTTCGTTGTTTCTCGGTGTCGGCGTGCCCATGAGATTTGCGATATAGATCGATCACCCAACGCGTGAGGTCACCAAATAGCACATGGGGCAACAGTTCCTCGTTGAAGTCAACACTTTCCTTCAGCACAGAAGCGAACTCTGGGACCGCTGAGACCAATTGGTGCACGAGCCGCTCTTGCTCCTCTCTCGCCTCTGTCACGCTAGTGCTACACCCCACTAAGAGCTGCGATCAGGTCCTGCAGCATACCCTCGGCCGCATGCAAATGCTGCTGGCGCCGCGCCGGGATTCCGGTTGATCCAATGTATCGGCCATTTGCATGCTGCTCAGGTTGTCGGCCGGGAGTGCGCGGCTGCCGCGATAGGGTTTGGAGGCGCCAGCTTCGCGAGGCCGTTCTTAACGGACTCGAAGCTGCGGAACTACGTCAGCGATCTTGACAACAGACAGCGTCCGTCGTGCTACCGGTTCCGAATTTGCCGTGAACTGCCGTTCCTCTCGTGATCCGCTGGCAACATCGCAGCATCTCAGCGAAGTCCTTGGTGTCGCGATCCTAGTTCAGGTATCCACCAGCTCGTGAGCCGCCACAACGATTCCCTCAGCGAACAGGTTGCGGTCCGCGGGCCGCTCTTCCCACTCGCTTGCGCCATAAATGAATGTGTCGAGCTGTGGGAGGTGTTCGTCGGGAAGGCGCATTGAGATCTCCCAGATTTGCTTTGCGCCCCGATACGGAGTAGTAACCCCTTCTAGCACCTTGCTCGCGATGTCACGCGCCAAAGCCATTGCAGCCTCACGGGCAGTCGGGAGGGACAGCTCCACCTCGGCGAGCGCCATCTCGAACAGCGAGTTCACCTCCTCAATCTCCCCGTCCGCCAGTCCTGCCAACGCCCGCAGCGAGGGCGAGTCGCAGCCATCCCCGAGAGCAGCCGCCGCAGTTCCGGGGAGCTCTTCCGGAGGGGTTAATCCCAGCACTGTCTTAAATGCAGCGGCTTGCAGCCGTTCGCAGTTCACAGAAACTTGAACCCTTTACGCACTCCCGTGAGCAAGTTCTCCCAGTAGTGGATGACGGTCCGGGTTCCGTCAAGGTGCTGGTGGACATGCTGCATTTTTGCCCATACGTCCTCTGGGTATTGCGAATCGTTGATCCTCCCCTGCATGATACGTCGCCCGGCTCCTGCCCGAGCTTCATCGAGGCTCAGCTTCTCGGCCAAGACTTGGGCCTCGGTTCGTGCAACCAACCCCGCTTCTTCAGCGGCAGCCGCGACCTCTTCGGCCCGGCTGGCGGCGCTGGCCTCGATGGCGTTGATCGTCGCCTCCGGATCGCCGGTGCTGGCGGCCAGGTTGCCGAGGAGGTTCATGGAGTCGGCGAGCCTCTCGGCGCTGACGACGCGACCGGCGATGGCGTAGGCCGCCTCCGCTTCAAGGCTGGGCTGATACCGGCCTCGGGGCTGGCAGCCGGGGTTGATCCAGCCACCCTGGTGGCAGGGGTCGGCATCCAGACGGCGATCGGGACGCTGGCTGCCGCTGCCCGCGGATGAGACCGTCGGCGCCAGATCCAGGAAGCGAGGCATCTCCGCCACCGCCCGGCCGATCTGGGTAGCAGCCGCGGCGGCGGCGCCGGCGGCCACAGACACCGCTTGACCCGACATGTCCTGGGCCAGCTGCAGGCCCGCCTGCTGGGCGATCGGCGGCAGTTGGGTCGCCGCCTGCGCCGCCGCCTCGGCCGCTCTGGCCGCTGTCTGCGCCTCTTCCAGCCCCGAGGCATAGGCGCGCAACGCGGCGGCTGTCCCCCGCAGCGGCGGCGCCAGCTGCTCCAAGCGGGCGCTGATCGCCCCCACTCTGGCGCTGTAGCGTTCGGCCGCCTCCCCGCTCCAGGCCGCCCGGTCTCTGACCCCGCGCGACTCGACGCCGAAGTCGACAGCGAGCCCTGCCACTGCCGCGGCCGCCTGCTCCAGCCTGGCTGCTTGCGCCCGAAGGCCGGCGGGATCGCCGCCCGAAAGCGCTGGTCCGGCGCCCAAGCCCAGGCTCACGGCTGAAAGCCTGCCCTCGAGGCCGACTCCGCCCCGCGGTAGGCGGCACCAGTCGCCTCCAGCCCGGCGGCGACACCCGTCAGCACTGATGCGGCCGCCGCCACCGCCTCCGCCAGCGCCTGCTCAGCGTTGGCCAGGCTGGCCGCCAGGCCGGCATCCGCACCGGCACCGGCGGCCGCGCTCAGAGCCAACTCCCCCCTTGTCGCCTCCAACCCCAGCCGAACCGCCAGCTCCGTCAGCGGCGCCACCGCCGCGCTCAGCGCCTCAGGCTGGACTTCGAACCGGCCCGTCAAGTACGACCGCCATCAGGCTCAGCTCCCAGCACGGCGAGGACACCCCCGGGCAAGCCCTCAGCCCCAGATGGAGCTGTTGGCGTTCTCGGCCGAGACGTAGTTCTCGCCCGCCGTGCGCAGCGCCGTGGCAATCTGCCGCAGCACCAGGTTCAGGTCCGCCGCGCCCGTGTCCCACTTCGACTGCAGGGCCTGGTAGTCGCCCGACGCCTGGCCCGACCAGGTCCCGATCATCGGCTGCAGGTACGCCTTCAGGTCGCCCAGCTGCTGCCCGATCTGGCCCGCGATGCTGTCGGTGTCCGCTGCCGCCTCCGCCACCGAGCCGAACGTGACCAGGATGTGCCCGTCGCTCATTTCTTCCTCCCCCTCAGCCCAGACGGCTGCTGATGCTGCTGAAGCCCTGCTGGTTGGTCTCCTCCGACCTCTGGTAGTTGCCGTGGCTCTGCACCAGCCCGTCCCCGATCCCGCGCAGCGCCAAGTTGAGCTTGGTCGCATCCTCGTGCCAGCGCTGCTTCAGCACCTGGAAGCTCGTCGCCGCCGACCCCTGCCAGGTCCCCATCAAGGGGTCCAGCCGGGCCAGCAGGTTGGACAGCTGGGACTGGATCTGGGCATTGACCTCGTACACGTGCCGGCTCGCCGCCTGCATCGTGGGCAGCTCGGTGCGAAAGCTCGCGCTAGGCATGATTGGTATTGGCTCCCGGTGTGATTCGCTTCATGCCCAGGAGCCTGCGCCCCGCAGGCGGACATGACACGGACAATGCGACCCCGGCCGGATGGCTGGCGGCGATACGCTAGGCGCTCCCGCCGTCGGTAATGGCCCCAAGGAGCCGGTGATGAAAAAAGTCCTGCTCGACGAGCGCGATCTGCCGGATCACTGGTACAACCTGCTCGCGGACCTCCCCGAGCCGCCCGCGCCGTATCTGCACGCGGGCACCCTGCAGCCGCTCAGCCCGGCGGACCTTGCCCCGATCTTCCCCCAGGCGATCATCGCCCAGGAGGTCTCGGGCGAACGCTGGATCGAGATCCCGGACCAGGTGCGCGAGATCTACCGCATCTGGCGTCCGACCCCTCTCTATCGCGCGGACCGGCTGGAGAAGGCGCTCGACACTCCCGCGCACATCTATTACAAGTTCGAGGGCGTCTCCCCGGCCGGGTCCCACAAGCCCAACACCGCGGTGCCGCAGGCCTACTACAACGCCCAGGAGGGCGTGAAGCGCCTCACCACGGAGACAGGCGCCGGCCAGTGGGGCTCCGCCCTGGCCTTCGCGGGCACCTTCTTCGACCTCGAGGTGACCGTCTACATGGTCCGCGTCTCGTACGAGCAGAAGCCGTACCGGCGGGCGCTCATGGAGACGTGGGGCGCCACCGTCTTCGCCTCGCCCACCGATCGCACCAACTCGGGACGATCCATCCTTGCCAGCGACCCAGAGTCGCCGGGCTCGCTGGGCATCGCCATCTCCGAGGCCGTCGAGGACGCGGCCACGCGCGAGGATTCCAAGTATTCGCTCGGTTCGGTGGTCAACCACGTTCTCCTCCACCAGACCGTGATCGGGCAGGAGGCGCGCAAGCAAATGG
>JALZAW010000026.1 GCA_030948155.1 Candidatus Dormiibacterota bacterium
CGCCTGAGTGGGGGCGATGCCACCCTCTCCTGGACATCTCTCGCCGCAGCTGCTGGGCGGGCTGATCCCGAGCAGCCCGCTCGGAACGGGTTTGACGAGCCATGGACGAAAGCGCTCACCAGCGTCCAGCGGCCGCAAGCCAGGCCGTGAATGCCCCCCTCCCAACCTCCCCCCGCGCCGCGGGTGGAGGACGTCTGACTTCCTCGGCATCTCAGGATCTCGGGGACCGGACATGCTAGGCGCGTTCGAGGTAGTGGCCGGTGCGAGTGTCAACGCGGATTCGGTCGCCACGGTTGACGAAGAGGGGGACGTTCAGCTGGGCGCCCGTCTCGAGAGTGGCCGGCTTGCTGGTGCCGGAAACAGTGTCCCCGCGCACCCCGGGCTCCGTCTCGGCCACCATCAGCTCCAGCGTTATCGGCAGCTCTACTCCTATCACCTCGTCCTCATAGCGCAGCAGGCTGACCGAGTTGCCCTCCTTCAGGAAGGGCAAGACGTCACCCAGCCTGTCCTTGCCCAGTGCCAGCTGTTCGTAGTTCTGGTCGTCCATGAAGTGGTGGTTGTCCCCGTCCCGATAGAGGTAGGTGGCTGCCAACTTCTCAATCCGGACGGTCCTGTACTTGTCTCCGCTGCGGAAGCTCTGCTCGTAGATGGAGCCGTCACGGATGTTTTTCAGCTTGGCCTTGATCACTGCGCCGGCCCGCGCCATCTTGATGTGCTCCACATTGACAACTGTCAGCAGCTTGCCGTCCATCTCGAAGGCGGTGCCATTTCGGAAGTTATTCGTCTCGATCAATCAGGTACTCCAGGGCGTAGATGTAACCGCTCGCGCCAAGTCCTGTCACAACGCCCAGGGCGGCGGCCGCCGTGACGCTGTGAGATCGAAACTCCTCTCGAGCGTGGATGTTGGACAGGTGGACCTCAACTGTGGGCAGCGCGAGCGCCTTGAGGCAATCGTAGAGGGCCACGGAGGTGTGGGTCAGGGCGCCCGGATTGAGAACCAGGCCCTGAGCGGCGGCAGCCTCCGCCTGTATGAAGTCGAGAATGGCGGCTTCCGAGTTGGACTGGAAACAGCGCAGCTCGCAGCTTCTTTTCGCCGCCCGCTCCTGCAGCCGGGCCTCGATCTGGGCTAGCGTCAGGGAGCCGTAGATCTCCGGCTCGCGGGCGCCCAGCAGCCCCAGATTGGGGCCGTTGACGACGAGGAGGCGCTTCATGAGAGGACCTCGTGAACCACCCGCTCGACAGCCGCCCCAGGCACGCTAACGCCGACCTGAACCTTGCCCAACTCCCGGGGGAGGACCCAGCGGAGCCGGCCCTCGCGGGCCTTCTTGTCTCGGGGCAACGCCGCCAGCACTTCAGTCTCCCGCACAAGCGGCAGGTCACCCGGCAGGCCAAAGGCCGCCAGCAGGTCATCCTGGAGAGCTACCACCGATTCGGGGCAGCCACAGCACTCGGCGCCCAGCCGAGCGGCTGCGCGCAGGCCCAAGGCGACGGCGCGACCGTGGGGGATGACGAAGTTGGAAGCGATCTCGAGCGCGTGCCCAACAGTGTGGCCGTAATTGAGGACCTCGCGGGGGCCGGCCTCCCTTTCGTCAGCCGTGACCACCTGGGCTTTCAGCTCGATACAGCGCGTTACCACCGGCTCCAGAACTGTCAGATTCCGCTCTCGGAGCGCCGGGGTCTGCCCTCTAAGGGTTTCGGCGAGATCGCGATCCAGGCTCACGGCGTACTTGACTATCTCGCTGAAGGCGCCCAGATACTCAGCCTCGGGCAGCGTGCGCAGCGTGCTCAGATCGGAGAACACGGCGAGCGGTTGCCAGACGGCGCCTATAGAGTTCTTCCGTCGCTCGCTGTTGATCCCCGTCTTGCCGCCAACGCTGGCGTCGACCATTGCGAGCAGTGTCGTGGGTACTTGGACATAGCGAACGCCCCGCAGCCAGACGGCGGCGGCGAACCCTGCCAGATCGCCAACGGTGCCCCCACCCAGAGCTACGACCACGCCCCAGCGATCCAGCTCGAACCTTTCCAGGAAGTCCAGGACGCGCCTCAGCTCGGCAAGCGATTTGGCCGGTTCGCCAGCTTGTACGACGTGGAGCTGCGAGCGGATGCCGACCCCCGTCAGTCCTGCCACGACAGCCTCTCCCCACTCACCGCCGACATTGCCGTCAGCCACCACGACTGCGCTGGACACCGCCTCCTCCCGCAGCCGGCGAGGTACCTCCTCCAGGGCCCCCGACCCGATCAATACAGGGTAGGCACGCTCGGCCAGCCGCACAGTCACAAGTCCCAGAGCGCCAGCACCTCCTGCGCCACCTCTTCGATCGGTCGCGCGGCATCGACGCGTCCGTCAGCGGCCTCATAGCGTGGCAGCCGCGCCCGCCAGAGCTGCTCCAGATCCTGCCTGCTTCTCCCCACCAGGAGAGGTCGGGTGGCTTGCCTCCCAGCTCGGGCGAGCAACAGCTCCAATGGCGCCGCCAGGTACACAGTCCTGGCTCGCTCCTGCAGGAGGCGCCAGTTGGCTTCGGGCACGGGTGTGCCACCCCCCAGAGAGGTGACGGACCCAGGCTGGAGCAGCTGGGGCAGCAGCTGAGCTTCGAGCGCCCGGAACGCCGGCTCGCCATGGCGGGCGAAGTAGGTGCCGACGGCCAGGCCACTGGACTCCTCGAGCATCTGGTCCAGGTCAAAATACGGCGCTGCGGCCAGCTCGGCGACCCGGCGTCCGACAGTCGATTTGCCGCAGCCCATGAAGCCGATCAGGGCCAGCGGCGGCCGCCGGCTCAGCTCCGGCCCGCGCGCCGGCTGGCGCCCGACTGCACGAAGACCTCATCGCGCAGGCGATCTGGGCCCGGCACATAGGGCAGGAGCTCCGTGCCACTGGCGCCCATGGCATCGATCTGCACGGTCCCGTAGCCAAAGAGCCGGCCCCAGGGAGACTGGCGGGTGGCGACGTCCTGGACGCGGTCCAAGGCGATTACTTTGCTCGCGCGACCAATCACCCCGCTCTCCAGGATCACGCGCTGATCGGTCAGAGTTAGGCTCACCGCCGTCCAGCGCAGCCAGGCGATTATCGTCCAGAGACCGAGGGCCGCCAGCGCCAGCAGGAGTAAGAACAGCTTCACATCACCAGGGAGATGATCCCCGGTCACGTACAAGGCTACGCAGAAGAGCGCCACCAGGGTGAGCGGAAGTCCCAGCCAGCGGCCGAGCAGAATCCAGTGCCTGTGCAGCCGCAGCACCAGGTCTTCACCTTCGAGCAGTTGGCGCGGCATCGCGAGGATTCTAGGTCCGGCCCGCGGGCAGCAGGAACAGAGCCAGTAAAGAGCCACCGGCCAGGAACGGCCCATAGGCGAAGTGGTCGCGGCGACCCGCCCGGCCCGTGATCAACAGCACGGCTGCGGCCACACCCCCCGCCAGCACCCCGGCGATCACCGCCCAGACCACCCCTGGAAAACCGAGGCAGAGCCCCATGAAGGCGCTCAGCTTGACGTCACCCAGCCCCAGCGCCTCCGCCTGGAAAAGAGCCCGGCCGGCTCCGGCCAGGGCGAGAAAGGCCAAACCTGTAAGCGCGCCGGTGAGAAGCGACTCCCGCCAACCGAGGCCCGGCGCCGACCAGCCCATGAGCGCCGCCAGCAGTCCTGCCGGCAGCAGCACGCGATCCAAGATGAGCCCGTGGCGAAGATCGAAGACGATTATCTGAATCAGGATCAAGGCCCACAGGCTCCGGCTGAGCAGCGACCAGCCGCCACCCAAGCGCCAGGCCAGCGAGGCGAGAACGAGGCCCGAGAGCAGCGGCGTGGCGATTCGCTCCCAATGCGGAGCCCGCGCTGCCAGTCCTTGGGCGGCCGCGAGATGGGCCGAGAGGATCGTCAGGCCGGCTCCCGCCAGGGCGCCCACGCCCGCCGCGAGCGGGACCAGCAGATTGGCCGGGAGGCTCACCGCAGGTCGGGCTTGCCGGCCGCCTCGATCGCTCCTGGCGGCAGGGCCGCCCGCATTGCCGCCAGGGGCGCCTCGCGGCCGGTCCAAGCCTGGAAGGAAGCCGCGCCTTGGGCCAGCAGAATGGCCCAGCCGTCGACGCAGCGCAGGCCGAGCCGGCGCGACCTGCGGACCAGCGGTGTTCCACCCTCCGCGTAGACAAGGTCGATCACCGCTCCCGACAGGGGCAGACCGCCTGGCCTGATCGGCATCTCTCCCCTGCGACCCAGCGGCGTCGCGTTGATCAACACATCCGCCCGACGGGCCAGCGCCTGCCAGGTGGGGTCGCCCCAACTCACCACTGTCCCAGGTAGGGGTGCGACGCGTGTGGGCTCGCGGGCGACGAAGGTGACCGTCGCCCCGCTCAGGGCCAGGCCACAGGCTCGAGCCGCCCCACCGGCGCCCAACACCACGGCTGCGGCGCCGGTGGTCTCCACGCCGGCCGCTCCCAGCGCTGCCCTGAGTCCCGTGACATCGGTGTTGGAGCCGATCAGGCGGCCACCCTCGCGGCGAATGGTGTTGACGGCGCCAGCTCCTCGCGCCTCGGCCTCCAGCGCATTGAGCATCGGCATCACCGCCACCTTGTGGGGGATGGTGACGTTGGCGCCGCGGTAGGGATCCTGGCGCAGGTGTTCGACGGCAGCTGGCAGCGCGGACGGCGGCACGTCCACCAGCTCGTAGCGCCAGTCGAGGTCGGTGGCAGCAAAGGCTGCCGCCTGCAGCGCTGGGCTGGCGGAGTAGGCGATGCTCTGCCCGAGCAAGGCCACTATCCCCGAAACCATTCGCCGCCTAGTTGCCTGTACCGCCCGATGGAGCCATAGCTCGGGGCAGGCGCCCGCCCAGGGGGTCGAGGGGAAATCCGGGGTTGCGTGAGGTGGAAGGAAAAGGGTGGAATGAGGAGGAGCGGACCTGAGGATCCGTGAGGACGAAATGCCGGGCCCCGTGCTTAAGGGGTCCCGCGAAGGAGGGAATGATGCGCCCGCGTCGGCGCTCCAAGCCGCGAGATACTGTCTTTTCGGCAGGTACCGACAACTCAGCCGCCGGCGACGCCGAACTGCTGCTTCAGACGCTCGAAATCGTCGCCCGTCGTGGCGTAGTGAGTGACTCCACCGGGATCTGAGAAATAGAACAGGTAGCTGGAGGGCTGCGGTTCGGCGCAAGCCTTCAGCGCAGCTTGGCCCGGATTGGCAATCGGTCCTGGCGGCAGGCCCGGGTGCAGGTAGGTGTTGTAAGGAGTGTCCTGGGCCAGGTCGGCCTGCGTGAGCTGGCCGCCAAAGCGACCCAGGCCGTAGAGCACCGTCGCATCGATCTGGAGCGGCATCCCCAGCTGCAGCCGGTTGTAGATGATGCCGCAGACTATCCGTCGATCCGGGTCGCGGTTCACCTCGCGCTCGACTATGGAGGCGGCGCTGACCAGTTGATAGAGGCTCAGCTGGGGACGGCCGGCGGCGGGCGCCTGGATCTCCTGGCTCAGGCCTGCGCCCACAATGCGTCCGAAGCGGTCGAGCTGCAGCTGAACCAAGCCCCGTGCCCCGGCGCTCGGAGGAAGTTGGTAGGTGTCGGGAAAGAGGTAGCCCTCCAGCGTCGGCGGCGCGTCCGGCGGCCGACCCTGAAGGAAGCTCTCCTGGTGACCGGCGAGCCCAGCTGCGGCGGTGTACTCCTGCCCGCTGGCCAGACCGGAAGCCTGGACCGCCGCCGCCATCTTGGCCAGCGTCAGCCCCTCGGCCAGTTTGATCTGGAGGGTGTTTGTCGCGGACGTCAGATGGTCGACGATGGCTGCCATCGACATGCTCCGGCTGAGCTGGAAATCGCCTGCCTGAATGTCGGCGCCATTGCCGCGCGAACGAAGGTAAAAGAGGAACACATCTCGATTGCGCACCAGACCCTTGGCGACCAGGTCGGCGGCCAGGGCGTCAGGTGTTTCCCCGCTCGCAATGTAAACGGCGACAGGCCTGGTGTCGCCGCTGACCGGATCGTTGACCTGGCTCTGATACCAGCCGTACGCCTGGCTGCCGGCGTAGCCGACGCCGACCAGCAGCAGCAGCACCACGAATAGCTTCCTCACTCTCCTTACTGGGAATTGTCGTTTTCGAGAAACGCCAGCAGGCTCTGGAGCTCGTCTGGATCGACTGTCTCGAGGGTACCGTCGGCCTCCTTTAGAAACATGACCTGCTCTGGGTCATCGGCGGCTTCGACCAGGTAGTACGAGCGGCCCCCCAGGTCGAATGCGTCGTGGACTCTGAAGGAGTGCTCCCGGCCCACTTCATCGATCAGCACCACTGGCCCATCCAGGTCAGACTGGCTCATTCCCGCCTTCGCCTCGAATCGAGATGTCCCTGCAGGATCACGGCTGCCGCCACCCGATCGGAGAGCTCCTTGCGCCGAGCGCGCCGGCTTCCGTTGGCCAGCAGGGCCCGCTCAGCGATGACACTGGTCAGCCGCTCATCCACCAGCTGGACCGGCAGCCCGCTCTGCGCGCGAAGGTCCGCGGCCAACCGGCTAGCCGTGTGAGCCTCGGATCCTGAGCTGCCATCCAGCCGGCGCGGCAGGCCCACCACAAGCTCGACTACCTGGTGGCTGGCGGCCACCGCCAGCAGTCGGTTGACAAGGCTGGCGGAGGGTTCGGTAGGGAGGGTCAGCAGCGGTGTCGCCAGCACACCGCCGGGATCACTCAGCGCGACGCCAACTCGCTTGCTGCCGGGGTCGATGGCCAGGACGCGGCCTGCTGGCGGCATTACTTCGGTGCCTGGGTGACCGGCGCCACAGTGACGTCGTACTCCACCTCGATCCGAGAAGAAGCGAGCGGCATGAACGGCAGCCGGAAGGGACGCTGTTCGATAACGGCTGACTGGACTGGCAGCTGCTTCAGATTCTGCTGGGCCTGCCCCACTGACTTGCCTGTCACCTGCGCGCTGACTGCGCTGCGATCTATCTTGGGGGCCGAGAAGCCCGATGCCTTTCCGTTGAAGGTCAGCTGGCCGCCAGCGGCCGCTGTGGCCTCGTAGCTGGCGGTCGACTGACCGGCGAGTTGGCGACCGGCGGGCACCTTCTGCGCCAGCAGGCGGACGAAAGCCGCTGTCACTTCGTCCGGTCGGTAGTAATCACCCTCCGCCTGCAGATCCATCGTCGCATTGAAGCTGCGGACCTCGTCTCCCACCTTGTGGTCGGTGCTCAGCTGGGCATCTTTGAACTGGATCTGGTCATTGATCTTCTCTCCCGGCTGTACGCCCGCGCGGAGGTCATTGCCGAGCTGGGCCTGCAGTTGGGCCTGGAGCTGGCTGCGTGCGTTGTCGACATCCGGCTGCCCGATTACAGTCTTCTTGACCTCGTCCTGACCGCCGTTGGTGGGACCGCCGCGAGCCACCACGCAGCCGCCCGTGTTGCCCGCGTTCTCAAACACGAACAGCGTGTCGGCCGGCAGGTTGCCGTTCTGGCCGGGCGAGGTGGCAATGATGGTGGTAGCCGCCCCGGCGTCTGGCCCGATGGTCACGTCGGCGCCGTTGGTGGCGAACTGGACGCCCGTAGAGGAACGCAGCCGGGTTCCCTTTGGCACCCTTATCTGGCTCCCTCCTGATAGGTCGCAGCCGCTGGCATCGAAGGCGACGCCCCCCGTGGCGGGCTGGCCGGAAGTCGTCCTCACAGCCGTCGCCTTGAAGCTCTGACTTGCTTTCTTTCCAGCGGTGGCAGTCCGAACGTGAATGGGAGCGCCGCTGGGGGCGGCAGTGACAGCCAAGTCGGCCGAAAAAGGCTGCGCCCGCGCCACCAGGGTGACCTTGGCCGATGGCACGAAGACCAGGAGGCCGACCAGGATAACCGCCAGCAACAGGGCGATTCCGCCGTAGAGAAGCGCCCGCGACGGCGACGCGTGGTTGCGGCCGGCGGTCGCGGTGGGGGCCACCCGGATCCGCGAGCCAACTGCCCCCCCGTTGGACTGCGGGAGCGCGGGCGCGGTGGCGCTCGCAGCAAAAGCGGGAGAGGCGGCCTCGCCCCGAACGGTCGGCTCAGGTGGTGGCGAGGCGGCGTCGGAGGAGGGTGGCGTCGCCGGCACAGGGAAGCCTTCCCGGCCGAGACCGTCCAGCGAGCCTGCGGAGCGGAACCCTGCCTCCTGGGCCATCTGCTGCACCGCGAGGTCGGGTGAGACAACGCTCAGCCGCTTGCCCATCTGGCGGGCGTATCTGCGCAGAAGCTGGAAGGAGAACCTGCTCCGACCCACCCGTGAATGGCTGGATAGGACCAGTGGCACTTCTTCGCTGCCTAGCTGCTTTAGTCGCTCGATCACTGCCGGGAGTTCCTCGTCGCCACCGACGAAGAGCGGTTCTAGTCCCATCACCCTGCTCCCTGGCTTCCGGCGGCCCGGAGCCGCTGTGAAAACCTCAAGTCGGCCTAGAGGCTACCACGCACTACCGGCCGCTCCCGCTGGAGGTGCGGCCGAGAACCCGGCCGACCGAGCGGGCTTTTCGGCACGCCTAGGTCTGGACGGGAGCCGAAGGAAGCCCGGCAGCCTAGAGCCGCAGTCCCTTCACCACGCCCGCCATTACCGAGTTCATCAGCTCGTCCTGCGCCGACCCCTGATGCAGAAAGTGATTTGCGAGCGACAGCGGCGTCACGTCCTGGGGGCTCTGCAGCAGCCCTGTGGCGTCGGTCACGTTGCGAACGTCCGCCGGCCCGAGCCGCCGAACGTCGGGCTCCCGGATGAAGCTCAGGCCCTCCCGCCAGGCGGGCTTAAGCAGCTCCTGCCCCATCTCCGGCAGCAGGCTGGCCCCCCCGCTGATGTAGAGGTTGGCGGGCAGAAGCTCATCCCGGGCCAGCTCAACCAGGCTCAGGTGCAGCCCCTGGAGCAGGACCTCCACGTCGCCCGTCAAGAGCCCCGAGATCTGCTGCCGTTCCGCTGGCCTCAGAACCCCCTCTGAGTGCCTGAGCTTGCGCGCTTCCGCATCCTGGAAAGAGAGACCGAACTCGACAGCAATCCGGCGGGTGAGCGCCTGACCGCCGAGGCTGAACATGCGCGTGCCCTCAACAGCGCCTTGGCGCAGCAGCGCCACGTTGGTGGTCGCGCCACCCATGTCGATGAAGATGCCGCCCTCCTCCCACGCGTCGTCGCCGGCGCAGGCCCGGGCGACAGCATACGGCTGGGAGACCATGCTGACCAGATCCAGGTCCAGATCCCGGGCCACAGTCTCCACGGCTCCGACCTGCATGACTGGGGCGAAGGTGTTGAAGACAGTCAGGTCCATGTGCCGCCCCTCGTAGCCGATCGGGTTGGCCACCGGGTAACCGTCTATCCGCACCCTGGTGATGTTGGATTGAATCAGTCGGGCCTCCAGGTTGCCGTAGGCGCGCTCCAGCTCGAGCTGATGCTCGGCTTCGTGCAGCGCCCGCCGCTGGACGAGCTGCAACATGTTTCGCAGCTCGGACTCCTTCACTCGTGAATCAGGTCTCTCGCGGGGATAGGCGACTGACGAAGAAAAGCCTTTGACCAGCTCCCCGGCCAAACCGACTGTCGCCAGCCCGGGAATTACACCCGCCATGTCCTCGGCCGTCTCCAGGGCTCGATTGGCAGCTTCGATGACCGTATCCAACTCGATGATTGCTCCGTTTTCGATCGAGGCCGGGGCCTGCGGCTCCTTGGCCACGCCGAGGACCATCGCGTCCGAGCCCTGTCGGGTGAGGATCAGGACTTTGACGAACTCGCTGCCGATGTCCAGGACTGTGAAGTGCTGGTAGTAGTCAGGCTTGTGCTTCTGGCGGAAGAGCGGGCTCATCGAAGCCGCGCCTCCAGTGCCGCGAAGGCTGCTTCCACATCCTCCGCCAGGCGGCCCTGAGCGAGCTGGGACTGACCGCCGCCGCGTCCCAGCACCTGGGCGAGCTCGTTGGCGGGGTTCTCTTGGGCCAGGTCTCGGGAGACCTTGATCACGAAGCTTGTGCCGTCGGCGACCACCACCACGCCACTACCTCCCAGCTGTTCCAAATAGCGATCAGCCCAACCGCGCAGGTCCCCCATCCCCTCCGCGCTCACCTGCTCCATGATTAGGGGCAGCCGGGCTTGGCGCCGGCTGGGGCCGCTGGCGCCAGCGCCCCGGAGGCTGACCGTCCGTAGCTCATCCCGCAGCCGAGCGACCTCTCGCTCGAGCCGGCGCTGCTCGCGGCGCAACTGCTCGCCTTTGCTGGCGACTTCACCGGGTGCGACGCCGAGGACTCGGGCCACCTGCTGCAGCTGGCTTAGCCTGAGCCGCAGAAATTCCTGGGCTGACTCGCCGACAGTGAGATCGATGCGACGCAACCCCTGGCCGACGCTGGTCTCGCCGATCACGATCGCGGTGCCCACATCCGCCGAGCTGCTGCAATGAGTGCCGCCGCAGAACTCGCAGCTCCACTCTCCAAAGCAGACAACGCGCACCCGGTCGCCGTACTTCTCATCGAAGAGATGGGTCGCGCCGGTCGCCACGGCTTCGGCGTACGGCAGCATCCGGGCAGTCATGGGCAGGGCCGCGCGGACCTGGGCGTTGATTCGCCGTTCCAGTGAGGCGAGCTCCTCGGCGCTCAGTGCACGGTCAAGGGGAAAATCGAAGGTGGTGTGATCCGGTCCCACCCAGGAGCCGCGCTGCAGGTTCGCGCGCTGCAGTAATTCCTCCAAAGCGCGGTTCAACAGATGAGTGGCTGAGTGGTGGCGCATGATGCGCCGCCGCCGCTCGGCATCCACCACGCCCCGCACCTGATCGCCGGTGCTGAGGCGGCCGACCAGCACCTGACCCAGATGGGCTATGACCCCCGCGCGCGGCCGGCGGCTGTCCTCCACGAGCAACTCGCCGCCAGGACCCTGGATGCGACCGGTGTCGCCGACCTGACCCCCGCTCTCGGCGTAGAAGGGGCTTCGGTCCAAGTAGACCTCCACCTCATCCCCTTCCGTGGCCGCAGGAACTTCCTCTCCAGCCTGACGCAAGGCCAGCACCCGGGCACTCTGCTCCAGGCGCTCGAAGCCGGTGAACTCGGCCTCCGGCAGACTCTGCAAGTCGCTCCACCGGTGGCTCAGAACACGCCGCGACCGTTCGCGCTGACCGGTCATGGCAGCTCGGAAACCGGCCAGATCGACTGTCCTGCCCCGTTCTTGGGCAAGCTCAAGCGTGAGCTCGAGGGGGAAGCCGAAGGTGTCGTGGAGGCGGAACGCGTCCTCCCCGCTCAGCTCCAAGCCAGGCTGCTCGACCAGGCGCTCGAAGAGCTCCGTACCACGCTCCAGCGTCCGGTTGAAGTTCTCCTCTTCGACTCTGACGGCCTGCTCGATGTCAGCTTGGCGCTGCGCCAGCTGCGGATAGGCCTGCCCGAAAGTCTCCAGAACCGCCGGCACGCCGGCCGTCAGACCACTTCGTAAACCGAGCCGACGGCCGTGCAGCGCGGCGCGGCGGATCACTCGGCGGAGTACGTAGCCGCGGCCCTCCTTAGCCGGCAGAACGCCGTCGCCGATGAGAAACGTCATCGCGCGCAGATGGTCGGCGACCACCCGCTCCGAGACCGTTGCCGAGACGCTGGACGCCTGGCGGATGTGGTCCTGGATGACAGCGAACAGATCCGTCTCAAAAACTGTCTCGACGCCTTGCAGAATGCTGCTGATCCGATCCAGGCCCATGCCTGTGTCGATGGCACCGCCGTTGGGCAGTTCGGGCAGGCTGCCATCAGGCTGCTTGTCGAACTGCGGGAAGACAAGGTTCCAGAATTCAAGGAAACGCTCGCAGTGGTCGGGATAGCAATCGTCCCGGCCGCAGCCGACCGCCGGACCGCGGTCCCACCAGAGCTCCGAGTCGTAACCGCAGGGCCCGAGCTCCTGGCCCCACCAGTTCTCCTGGTTGGCGTAGACGAATTCCGCTCTGAGATCGGTGTCCCGACGCCAGATCTCGCTCGCTTCGTGGTCCTCAGGATGCGTGGTGGCGCGGATCCGTTCTCTGTCCAGCCCCAGTCCCACGCGCTGATCGACAGCAAACTCCCAGGCCCAGGAAATGGCGCTCTGCTTGAAGTAATCGCCGGTGGGGGCGAAATTGCCCAGCATCTCGAAGAACGTGCAGTGCCGGTCGGTGCGACCAACGTCCTCGAGGTCCCCGACCCGAAAGCACTTCTGGCAGCTCACCAAGCGGCCATGCGGAGGCTGCCGCAGGCCCCTGTAATAGGGCTGAAGCGGCTGCATCCCAGCCGAGTTGAAGAGCGTGGTCGGGTCGTCAACCGGTACTAGCGATGCGCTCTGGATGATCAGGTGATCGCGGCTCTGGAAGTAGCGAAGGAAGCGGGTGCGGATCTCGGCGCCGGTCACGGAATTGGCTGAGTCTACCTGCGACGTAAAGCGGCAAGACTCCAGAGGGAGGGTTCAGGAACGGGCTGGTGTTGCGCCCAACCCAACGCCGGCTTCCTGTCAACCGGGGGCCGGCGACAACGGGCAGGGGCTGTGATGGTTGATCGCCTCGTACCGATCGCGGGACACCAGGTCGACAGGCCGGGTTCGTCCCGGCCGGTACACGGCGTCAGTGACGAGAGACGACGGGTGCAAAGACTATCTTGCGGCTCTGGGACGAGATTGCCTGCCGGATTGTCCGGGAGGGGTTTTGACCGGGAGGCCCGCCTCCGCGTCAGCCGAGCGATTCCGCTGGCAGCAGCTGCTTCAGCTGTTCGGTCGCTGCACGCTGCAGCCGGGAGACGTGCATTTGGCTGATACCCAACTTCTTGGCCACCTCAGATTGCGACAGCTCATCGACGAAGCGCATGATCAAAATGCGGCGTTCCCTCTCCGTCAGATGCCGCATGGCTCGCTCCAAGGCCTCCCGCATCTCCACCCGGGCGAGGTTTGCGTCTCTGCCTCCTACCGCTTCGCCCAGCTGGCGTCCCCCTTCTTGGGATTCGCCCCCGATGGTGGCGTCGAAAGACGTGGGCGCCATGGCGCTGGACATTTCCATCGCCTCCAGCACCTCCTCCGGCTCCAGTCGCAACCGAGTGGCCACCTCTGCCACGGTCGGCTGGCGGCCCAGTTCCTGACGGAGGGCCTCATTGGCGCGCACCACCTGCTGGTAGGTCTCCTGCAAGCGACGGGGAAAGCGGATCGCCCAGCCCTTATCCCGGAAATAGCGCTGGATCTCCCCCTTGATGTAAGGCGTGCCAAAGGTGGTGAATTCGTTGCCGAGCTCCGGCTCGAAGCGATCGATCGCCTTGATCAAACCCACGTAGCCAACTTGAAGAACATCGTCCAATGGCTCACCGCGGTTGGCAAACTGCCGCGCCAGGAAATGAACCAGCCCGTCGTAGCCCGGCACCAGCCGCGACCTGATCCGCTCGCGCTCTGCTTCAGAGGCCGCCTGGCGGTACTGACGGTGCAGCTCCCGCAGCTCCTCGCGCGTTCGGCTCGGAGTCGAGCTCAACTGATGAGGTACTTGACCATCCGGTAATGAGCTTCTCGCCGGCCCTGGTTGACATGCTCGCGAAAGTCGTCGACAAAGACTCTGATCATCGCCTTGGCTAACAGCCTCTGGTCGGCTGCAGCATCCGTCGCCGCAACCAGCTCCTCTCGCTCTCGCGCATCGCTGGGCGGCAGCGCCAGGGCTCGGGGCGAATCCGGCGGCAGCACGTCAACGTCCACCCGGATGCCGATGTCGGTGGTCACGAAGCTGAGCTGCAGAGTCGCGCCCTCGCCCCAGAAGTCCTGAGCGTCGGAGATGGAGTTGGCGCACGCCTGGGCGACGGCTATGTTGAGCTCGTCGATCTCGTCCAAGCTAAAGCCCAGCTGCCCGCCCAGGGAGCTGGCGACCCGCTTGGCCAGCCCTATGAACTCACCTCGAGCCGGGATCTTCAGCTCAACCGGAGTTCCCGGCAGAAGTTCAGGCATCGCTGACCGTCCCCTGGATATCCTCGCCCAGCCCCCGCTGGCGGCCGGTTTCGGTCGAACCCTTGGCCACCGTCGCCGCCTGCTCCAGCTCCTGCCGGCGGCGGCGAGCGGCCGCCACGCCATCCGCGATCGCCTTGCGGACGGGACTCTCTGGATCAACCGCCACTTCCCGAGCGGTTCCACTCAGCTCAATGGTGCGCTGGCGCAGCTCAGCCACCTGCTCCCGAGCGGGACCGGTGGCCAGGTAGATGGCCCCGCCTGCCCCGACCGCCAGGCCGAGAAAGAAGCCGAAGCCGAAGCCGCCGCCAGAATTGCTTTCGCTCATGTCTCTTCTCCTTGTTCCAGATGTTCAGCCGGGCTCTGCTGGGTTGCGCGAAGGAGGCTGTCGGCGCCCACACGCACGCCGTGCAGCATGGCTGCCGCGCCGCGTGCCGAGCGAGCAGTCACTTGACCCACTTCGCCGCCCATCCTGTCGGCCTGCGTCCCGGCCGCTTGGAGGGCCACATTGACGCCACCGGTGATGGCGTTCACGTTGCCGAGGCTGGCCCGCACCTCTGGCACAATCTCCTGGATAGCCTGGTCGGCGCTGATCAGCGTCAACTCAAGCACCGCCAGCGTCCGGTTCAGCCGCAGCAGCACCAGCACGAGCGCCAGCGCCACCAGTAAGGCAGCGATGCCAAGCGCAATCCATAAGAATCCCTGTGCCATATGTTCCTTTGCTTCGCCCCGACCAAACAACCGGCGCGCTTCAGATCTTAGGCTTTGCCCGCCTGCCCAGACCGGCAGGCAGAGGCAACCGTCCACCCAGCGGCTGCAGCGCGGCGGCGAAGAGCAGGCCGGGCACGAGGTCCACGTCGCCCAGGTGGAGCGAGGGCAGCTCCAGCCAGGACCAGCCCTGGCCGAGGAGGACGCCCGCGGCCGTGAGCAGCAGGACCTGGATGAAATGCCGCCGGGCATAGGGCCAGAGGCCGTAGAAGAGC
>JALZAW010000275.1 GCA_030948155.1 Candidatus Dormiibacterota bacterium
ACGACGAGGAGCCACACTCCATCGAGGCGCTGTTGCTGATCGCGGCCGACGCCATCTCCGCTGCCCGCCCGGGAGCGCGCAGGGAGTCGCTGGAGGCTTACGTCAAGCGGCTCGAGAAGCTGGAGGAGATCGCAAACTCCTTCCAGGGTGTGCAGCAGTCGTATGCGATCCAGGCCGGCCGGGAGGTTCGCATCCTGGTCAAGCCTGAACAGATCGACGACACCGCCGCTCAGCTGATGGCGCGGGACATCGCCAAGCGCATCGAGAGCGAGCTCAGCTACCCGGGCCAGATTCGGGTGACAGTCGTGCGCGAGACGCGCGCGACCGAGTACGCGAAGTAACCAGTCAGTTCCAGTGCGCGGATTCAGTCAGTCGAAGAGGGGAGCCCCGAGCGGGGCTCCCCTCTTCTTGTTTCGAGGCCGACCAGGCTGCGGGCTAAGACGAACCGGCGGGAAACACACTGACTGCAGCGGTCAACGTCGGAGAAGACTGGCGCAGCCTCGGCTGAAGTCCGCCTGTGAGCCGATCGCTCACGGGAACGAAAATTGCGAAGGGTCGCCGAACGATCAATCGGATTGCCGGCCGGCAGGAATCGCCTGGGTCTCGATGACCTGAGCGACCGGTCGGCCGTCGCCGTCTCGGACTTGGATCTGGACGACGATTGACGTCCGCCCGATGTGCACGGAGCGGGCGTCCGGGCGTGACCGCTGCGCCCGGCTCGCATGAAGGCCGTTGAGGACGACAGGGTGGAGGTGATGGCCCCGGACGGTAGATTCAGATAGGCACAGATCGCGCCGACCGAATCGGCCAAGCTCATCAGGGCGCCGCCGTGCAGCAGGTCGCCAGCCGTGCATCGCTTCGCCGACCAGGCCAGCCGCCCCGACACCTGTTCGACGGTCGCCGTCTCGAGTTCGACGCCGACGCCGACTGCGAACGGCATCAATGGCCATCAGGTCGGCGTACTCAGCTCAACTCACCCCTGCGACGCTATCCGAGGTCACTGCGTCAGTGGTCGCGGAGTAGGTTGCGGGGTGATACTGGGCAGTCGTGTCAGAGTCCAACTTCCGGCTGCTCTTCGTGGCCGACGTCTACGGCCGTGCCGGCCGCGAGACACTGACCGAACTTCTCCCCCAGGTGAAGGCGGAATTCAAGCCGGATCTGACGGTGGTCAACGGTGAGAACGCGGCGGCGGGTCACGGCCTCACGAGCAAACTCGCCCAAGAACTCCGCCAGGCCGGCGCCGATGTGCTGACGACAGGCAACCACGTCTGGGATCAGAAGACTTTTCTGGCCGAAATAGGGGACGAGCCCAACCTGCTGCGTCCTTACAACTACCCCCCCGGGGCTCCGGGGATCGGCTGCCTCGTAATCGAGGCAGCGGGGCTGAAGGTCCTGGTGATGAACCTGCAGGGCAGGATCTTCATGCCCCCGCTGGACGATCCCTTCCGCGCCGCCGACGAGATCTTGGCCGGTCATCCAAACGTGGATGTGATCTTCTGCGACTTCCACGCCGAGGCGACCTCGGAAAAGCAGGCCTTCGGCTGGCATCTTGACGGCCGGGTGAGCGCTGTGGTCGGAACTCACACTCATGTGCCGACCGCCGACCATCGCGTTCTCCCCGGCGGCACAGCCTACGTGACCGACGTCGGCATGGTCGGGCCTCGCGACTCGGTGATCGGAGCCGACAAGGACTCAGCTCTTCGCCGCTTCCTCACCGGCCTGCCGCATCGGTTCGAGGCAGCGGATGGAGTTGTGACTTTCAATTCAGTACTGGTTACCATTAGCAGGCTCACGGGCCGCGCCGTGTCCATCCAGAGAATCGATCGAGAACACCTTTGTTAGGGAGCGTTGCAGCAATGACAGGTCAGGGCCGGGCAGAGGTCGAAGTGCTCAAAGTCTCGGCGGGCTCCAAGCCGGTCGCCGTCGCCGGAGCGATCGCGGGAGTGATCCGCAGCCAGGGCAAGGTCGAGGTCCAGGCCATCGGCGCCGGGGCCATCAACCAGGCGGTCAAGGCAATAGCCATCTCGCGCGGGTACGTCGCGCCCGGCGGGATCGAGATAGTCTGCATCCCCTCCTTCATCGACATCTCGATCGACGGCGAGGAAAGAACAGGCATCCGCCTCTTGGTGGAGGTGCGTTAGCCCACTGCCCCAGATCCCCCTGCCCGTCATCGGTGAGGCCCCAGGGCTGTCGCGGCCACCGGCCGGGCCGGCCAGAGCCGGATCCCGCAGCTTCCACGTCTGGACCATCGGCTGCCAGATGAACCTGGCCGATTCCGAGAGCCTCTCGCGCCGTCTGCTGGCGGCAGGCTACCTCGAGGCGCCGGACCTGGAGCGGGCGGACATAGCTGTGCTCAACACCTGCGTAGTGCGCCAGGCGAGTGAGGAGAAGGTCTACTCCAAGCTCCACGAGCTCCGCAGCTGGAAGAGCCCCGAGCGCACCATCGCCCTTACCGGCTGCCTGGTGGGCAAGGAAGGAAACGCCCTCCAGTCCCGTTTCCCACACCTCGATGCGGTGGTGCCGATCGGCGACTACGATCCTTTCCTGCGCGAGCTGGAGGCCCGCTACGACTGGGCCCAGGGCGAGCCGCTGCCCGCGGCGGGACGCACGCGGATCAGCCACTACGTCAACGTGATCCAGGGCTGCGATCACAACTGCACATTCTGCATAGTGCCCAAGGTGCGCGGCCGTGAGGTGCACCAGCCTCTGCTCAAGGTGCTGCAGGAATGCCGCCAGGCAGTCCACGACGGAGCTCGAGAGGTCGTCCTCCTGGGCCAGAACGTTGACGATTACAGCGATCCCGGGAGCGGTGCTGGACTGGCGGCTTTGGTCAGCGCGGTGAGCCAGATCGAGGGACTGCTGCGCGTGCGTTTCATGACTTCGCATCCACAGGACCTGGAGCCCGAGCTGCTGAGGGTAATGGCCGCCAACCCGAAAGTCGCTCAAGAGCTTCAGCTGCCTGTGCAGTCTGGTGACGACGTGATCCTGCGTCGCATGGCGCGTGGCTACCAGATGCGGCACTATCTGGCGATAGTGAACGAGGCGCGCGGCCTGATGCCCGACCTGGGTCTCTACACAGACGTCATCGTCGGCTTCCCCGGCGAGAGGGAGGAGGCGTTTCTCAACACGCGCCGGCTCCTGCAGGAAGTCGAGTTCGACGTCGTTCACCTGGCCCAGTACTCGCCCCGGCCCGGCACCCACGCTGGGGATAAGTGGCCCGACGACGTCCCTGCCGAGGAGAAGCGGCGCCGAATCAATGACCTGATCCAGCTTCAGCGCGAGATCGCTGCCCGCCGCACGGCGCGTTGGCTGGGACGCACGGCCGAAGTTCTGATTGAAGGCTGCGACGAGCTCGGTCGGTCCTATGGGCGCAACCGCCAGGGCAAGCGGGTGACTGTTCTCCGCTCACAGGTCCAGCTCGGGGAACTGGTCAACGTCAGCGTCACCGAGGCCACGCCGGGTCATCTGGCCGGGCCACTGGTCGGCTGACCTGAACCGGCCAGGCGGTGAAACGCCGGCCATGCGCCAGTACTGGTCGGCCAAAGCTGCTCACCCCGAAGCCCTCCTCCTCTTCCGGATGGGTGACTTCTACGAGATCTTCTTCGATGACGCCAAGGAGGCGGCGCCGCTGCTCGGCATCACGCTGACTTCTCGGCCAGCCAAAGACGGCCGGGTGCCCATGTGCGGCGTGCCGCACCACGCCTGGCAGAGTTACGTGGGCCGGCTTCTGAAAGCAGGTAGGAAGGTGGCCATCTGCGATCAGACTGAGCTACCGACGAGCGGCAAGCTGGTGCCGCGAGAGGTGACGCGCATTCTTACGCCCGGCACGGTGCTGGACGAGGTCTACCTTGATCCCTCCAAGTCGAACTGGCTGGTCGCCGCCTGGAGCAGCGGTGATGAGTCAGGCCTGGCCGCGTGCGACGTGTCGACCGGCGAGATGCAGCTCTGCCAGCTGCCCACAGAGGGTCTCGCAACCGAGTTGGACCGGCTGCAGGCGGCCGAGCTGCTGAGCCCGCCGGATGTGGAAAGGTACCGATTCGACCCTAAGCGGGGCCACCACCGGCTCCGGACGCTGTTGGGCGTCCAATTCTTGGCCTCAATTGGGGCGGAGGGCGCCCCGCTGGCGGTCGGCGCGGCCGGCGTCCTGCTGGAGTATCTGGAACACAACCGCGTGCCACTCGATCCGCGCAGCCTGAGAATCAGGACGCGTTCG
>JALZAW010000276.1 GCA_030948155.1 Candidatus Dormiibacterota bacterium
TGATCGGTACGCTCCAGAAGGGCAAGACGTGCATAGGTGTCGACGTGGACCAGTACCTGAGCTATCCAGACGCCGCCAAGTGCCTGCTGACGTCGGCCGAAAAGCACCTCTCGGTAGCTGTCAAGACTATCATCACTGACGCCGTCCAGAAGAAGTTTCCGGCGGCCACCCTGACCTTCGACGCCAAGAACAACGGTGTTGGCATCGCCCCCTACCACGAGTTCGACGCCAAGGTCCCGGCGGACGTGAAGACCAAGATCAAGAACATCGAGAAGAAGCTGGCCGACGGTTCGCTGCAGACCGGGGTCACCATCTAGCGGTCGACAAATAGCCGCCCAGCAGCGCCCGGCGGCGCTTCAGCTCGCGGGAATCGTGAAGACCTTCGGTGCGCTTCGCGCCAACGACACAGTGGACCTAACGGTGGAGTGGGGCCAGGTCCACGCCCTGCTGGGGGAGAACGGCGCCGGCAAGTCGACCCTGATGAACGTCGTCTACGGGCTGCTCAGGGCCGACTCCGGCGAGATGCGCTTCGACGGCGGCCAAGTCCAGGTTCGCAGTCCCCAGGATGCGATCCGGCTCGGCATCGGCATGGTCCACCAGCACTTCATGCTGATCCCGCCGCTGACAGTGGCAGACAACGTGATCCTCGGCCAGGAGACGGCCAGAGCTGCCGGCGTGATCGACGCCCGGGCGTCTCGCCGCACAGTCCACGAGCTCTCGCGGCGCTACGGGCTCCAGGTCGACCCCGACGCCAGAGTCCGGGACCTCTCAGTGGGGGTTCAACAGCGGGTGGAGATCTTGAAGGCGCTCTACAGGGGCGCCCGGCTGCTCATCCTGGACGAGCCTACCTCTGTCCTCACCCCGCAGGAGACCGGGGGTCTGTTCGAGATTGTCAGAGGCCTGACCGCCGCGGGGAGCGCTGTCATCTTCATCACCCACAAGCTGGGGGAGGTGATGGCGATCGCCGACCGGATCACAGTCATGCGCCGGGGCAAGGTGGTCGCATCCACCACACCCGCCGAGTCCAGCCAGGCGGACCTGGCTCGCCTGATGGTCGGCCGGCCGGTGCTGCTGAGGGTTGAGAAGGGTCCCGCCAAACCGGGCAAGCCTCTGCTCCAGGTGCAGGACCTGAGCGTTCTCGACGACCGCCGCCAGGTCGCAGTGGACGGGCTCAGCCTGGAGGTTCGGGAGGGCGAGATCCTGGGCCTGGCCGGCGTCGAGGGCAACGGTCAGGTCGAGCTGGTGGAGGCGATCGCCGGGCTGAGGCCTACCCGCTCCGGGCGAGTGGTCTTGTGCGAGGGCCAGGTGACTGCCGCGAGTCCCCGCCGCCGGCTGCGGGGCGGCCTCGGGCACATCCCTGCCGACCGACACCGGATGGGGGTCATCTTGGAGCTGCCCATCTCCGACAACCTGGTCCTGGCTGACTTCGATCGGCCCCCCTTTGCCAAAGGGATCGTCAGGCTGCTGGACCAGGTGCGCGACCACGCAGCGCAGCTGATCAGGTCGTTCGACGTGCGGGCGGCGGGTCCTCAGCAGCTGGCAGGCGCTCTCTCGGGGGGCAACCAGCAGAAGGTGGTTGTGGCCCGCGAACTGTCGAACGGTCCCCGGGTCCTGATGGCGGCCCAACCCACGCGGGGCGTGGACGTCGGGTCGATCGAGTTCATTCACCGGCAGATAGTCGAGCAGCGCGACGCCGGCCTGGCGGTGCTGCTGGTCTCGTCCGAGCTGGACGAGGTGCTGTCCCTGGCGGACCGGGTGGCGGTCATCTACAGGGGCCGGATTGCAGCCGTGCTCGAAGCGGGCGACATCGACCGCGACCGGATAGGCCTTCTGATGGCGGGTGGCCAGGCCGGCGAGGTACCCGCGGCGAGCGCGGGTGGCTGAGTCGCAGGAGCGGGGCGTGAGATCCCCGCTCCGGATCGCACAGCAGGTGGCGGTGCCGCTGGTCGCCATCCTGCTCGGCTTCTTGGTCGCTGGCGTGGCAGTGGCGATCACCGGCGCCGACCCGATCCAAGCCTACTTGGGGCTCTTCCAAGGAGCCTTCACCAACAAGCAGGCGTTCACCGAATCGCTGATCGCATCGGTCCCCTACGTGTTCTTGGGACTGGCGGTGGCCACCGGGTTCCGCGCCGGGCTCTTCAACATCGGCGCTGACGGCCAGTTCTACCTGGGCGCCCTGGGCGGCGTCTTTGTCGGCTTCTCGATCCACGGACTGCCCGGGATAGTGCACGTTCCGCTGGCGATCCTGGCCGGAGTCGCCTGCGGGGCTGTCTACGGCGGCCTTCCTGGCTTCCTCAAGGCCCGGTTCGGGGCACACGAGGTGATCACCACGATCATGCTCAACTACATCGCCTACAGCCTTTCCGACTACCTGATCAACCGCGGACCGCTGGGCGACCGGCACTCCTCAGCGCCCAAGACGCCGCTCATCGACCCCTCAGCGCAGCTGCCGATAATCTTTGCCGACAGCCGCCTCCACCTGGGTCTGGTACTTGCCCTGCTGGCGGTGCCGCTGATGTGGTTTCTGATCGAGCGCACGACCATCGGCTTCCGCATCCGGGCGGTGGGCCTGAACCCGGAGGCGGCCCGCTCCTCAGGTATTTCGGTGGCGCGCACGATGGTGCTGGTGATGGCGATCTCGGGCGGCCTCGCCGGCCTGGCCGGGGCGGACGAGGTACTGGGCGTCGCGCATTTCATGCCCCCCAGCTTCTCGATCGGTTATGGCTTCGACGCGATAGCCGTCGCCCTGCTGGCCCGAAGCAACCCCTGGGCGATCCTGCCGGCGGCCTTCCTCTTCGGTGCCATGCGCAACGGCGCCGGGTTCATGCAGCTCCAGACGCAGGTTTCGGCGGACATGATTTCGATAGTTCAGGCGACTGTGATCATGTTCGTGGCCGCCCCGGTCATAGTCCGCTGGCTGCTGAGGCTGCGCGCGGTTCCTGGCGAGAGCCTCCAGATCACGCAGCATCAGAGCGCCGAGGCTCCGCCGGAGACCTAATGACGGGACACTCCTAGTGGACGCCCTCCTTCACGTCCTGCAACGGGCTGACCTGGTCAACCTGGCGGCCGCGACACTTGTCGCCTCGACCCCTCTCGTGCTCGCGGCCCTTGGTGGCCTCATGTGCGAGCGGTCGGGCGTGGTGAACATCGCCCTCGAAGGGATCATGCTGACGAGCGCCTTCGTCGGCTACGCCGTCGCCTTCAACACGCACAACCTGCCGCTGGGCGTTCTGTCTGCCATCCTGGTCGGGATGGCGATCGCCGGCCTCCACGCAGTGCTCTCGATAGCGTTCGTTGTCGACCAGATTGTCAGCGGGACGGTGATCAACATCCTGGCTGTGGGCATCACAGGCGTCTTCTATCGCGCCTACATCCAGCAGAGCGAGGTTCGCGGGCCCGGCACCTTGCCGGTCTGGAAGCTGCCGGGACTGGCGGACATCCCTGTCGTGGGGCCTATCTTCTTCCAGCAGGCGTTCGTCACCTACGCGGCGCTGGTGCTGGTGGTGGTGGTCCACCTGATCCTCTTCCGCACCGTCTGGGGGCTGCGCACGCGTGCCTCGGGCGAGCATCCGCGGGCCGCAGAGACCGCCGGCATCAACGTCTACTTGGTCCGCTACATAAATGTCATCGCCTCAGGCGCGCTGGCCGGGCTCGGCGGCTGCTACTTCTCCCTCCAGCAGGTGGGCAACTTCCTGCCCGGCATGACCGGCGGCCAGGGCTTCATTGCGCTGGCGGCGATGATCTTCGGCCGCTGGATGCCGCTTGGCGCCTTTCTCGCGTCCCTGCTGTTCGCCGGCGCCGGGGCGTTGGCCGGCCGGCTGCAGATCTACGGTGTGCACATCCCCTATCAGGTTCTGAGCATGCTGCCGTACGTGCTGACGATAGTGGTGGTGGCCGGCGCGGTGGGCCGGGCGGTGGCGCCGGCAGCGGTGGGCAAGCCGTACCGAAAGAGCTGACGGGGCTCGTGCGATTTGACCCGGCCGATGATTGAGAGAGTGATCCGCGCCCTTGTCTTTGACTTCGACGGCCTGATACTCGATTCAGAGGGACCGGTGTTCCAGGCCTGGTCGGAGGTGTATCGCCGCTACGGTCAGGAGCTGTCCGAGTCTTTCTGGGTGACCATAATCGGCCGCAGCCCGGGGTTCTTTGACCCCTTTACGGAATTGGAAAGGCTGGTAGGCCGCTCGCTGGACAGGGACGCGCTGCAGGA